>NZ_JBGLYK010000127.1:0-16160 GCF_047304025.1 Pseudomonas sp. Pseusp97
GCGAACAGAGACGCCCAGCGCAAGTGTCGCCGGGCGTCTCTGTTCGCGAGCAAGCTCGCTCCTACAGGTCCCCCACCTTCATCCAGGCTCCCCCCACCGTTATCGGCAACGCTGGGCGAGTCGCCGCGACTGAGGCACACTGGCTGCCCGTAACAAATTATTGCGCCCGCCTGGGCGTCGTGAGGTCTGCCAATGCTCGCCAGTACCTGGTTCGCCTTCTTCATCGCCTGCTGGGTGATCAGCCTGTCGCCCGGCGCCGGGGCCATTGCCTCGATGTCCTGTGGACTGCAATACGGTTTCTGGCGCGGCTACTGGAACGCCCTGGGCCTGCAGATCGGCCTGGCACTGCAGATCGCCATCGTCGCCGCCGGTGTCGGCGCGCTGCTCTCGGCTTCGGCCGTGGCGTTCAGCGCGATCAAGTGGTTCGGCGTGGTCTACCTGGTCTACCTCGCGTACCGCCAGTGGACGGCTGCTCCGCAGGTGATGGCGGCGAGCGGCGAGCGCCCCATCGGCCGGCCGCTGACCCTGGTGCTGCGCGGCTTCCTGGTCAACGCCAGCAACCCCAAGGCAGTGATCTTCATGCTCGCGGTACTGCCGCAGTTCGTCGACCCGCATCGTCCGATGGCGATCCAGTACGTGATCATGGGCGCGACCATGATCACCGTGGACCTGATCGTCATGGCCGGCTACACCGGCCTGGCCGCCCGGGTGCTGCGCGCCCTGCGTTCGCAGCGCCAGCAGCGGGTGATGAATCGGACTTTCGCCACCCTGTTCGTGGGCGCCGCCGCACTGCTCGCCACCGTCCGCCGCGCGCCGGCCTGAAGGTGATTGGCCTGCCTCCGGAGCGTCCCGTGGATGCTTCGGATGCAGAGGGGCGGGACACTTTCTCCTTGCATAGACGGAAACCTGAGGTGACAATTTAACCTCTTTCATTCTCATTTAGCTTTCCGTATGCGCCCCTCCAAACTGTTTATCTGGCTGTTGCCGCTGGTCGGCCTCTTCAGCCTTGGAGCCAACGCCGACACGGTTGTCGACCCCTCCCAAGCCCTCCACCTGCTCAGCTACCTCGCTGCCGACTATCCCGCCACCGTCGCCGACAGCAAGGTCATCGATGAAAGCGAATACAAGGAGCAAGTGGAGTTCGTCGGCAATCTGCAGGCGCTGATCCTGACCCTGCCGGCCGTCCCCCAGCGCGCCGACCTGGAAAAGGACGCCGCCAGCCTCAGGCAGGCCATCGAGCAGCGCCAGCCAGGCAAGCAGGTCGCCCAGCAGGCCCGTCACCTGGAGGTGCGCGTCGCCGATATCTACCAGGTGGTGCAGACGCCCTCGATCACCCCGGACCCCACCCGCGCCGCCGAGATCTACACCCAGCAGTGTTCGATCTGCCATGGTGACGCCGGCAAGGGCGACGGCCCGGCGGGCATCGGCCTGGAGCCGCCGCCGGCCAACCTGACCGATCGCGCGCGCCTCGACCATCTGAGCCTGTACGACCTGCGCAACGTCATCGGCCTGGGCGTTTCCGGCACCGACATGCCGGCCTTCGCCGACCAGCTCGACGAGCGTCAGCGCTGGGATCTGGCTGCTTATATCGCCGGCCTCAGCGCCGGCCCGGCCAAGGTGGATCCAGCCCACGCCTACCCGCTGGGCACCCTCGCGACCCAGACTCCGGCAGAAGTCGCCGAGCGCGATGGCGAAGCGGCGGCCGAGAGCTTCCGTGCCCTGCGCGCGCACCCGCCGCTGGAGCACCGCGGCCCGGCGCAGCAGATCGACTACACCACCGCGACCCTGGACAAGAGCTTCGCCGTGTACCGCTCCGGCGATCACGACCAGGCGTACGACCTGTCGGTGGCGGCCTATCTGGAAGGCTTCGAGCTGGTGGAAAGCTCGCTGGACAACGTCGATGCCGACCTGCGCAAGGCCACCGAGAAGCAGCTGATGGCTTACCGTCAGGCGCTGCGCGACGGCCTGCCGGAGGCCGAAGTGGCGCAGCAGCTGGAGCTGGCCAAGGCCAAGCTGGCCGACGCCGCCAAGGCCTTGAGCGGTGACTCGCTGAGCACATCCATCAGCTTCGTCTCGGCCCTGCTGATCCTCCTGCGCGAAGGCGTCGAGGCAATCCTGGTGCTGGCCGCCATCCTCGCCTTCCTGCGCAACACCGGGCAGGAGCGAGCCGTGCGCGGCGTCCATATCGGCTGGGGCCTGGCCTTCGTCGCCGGCTTCGCCACCTGGGCGGTGGCGGCCTATGTCATCGACATCGGCGGCGCCCAGCGCGAGTTGATGGAAGGTTTCA
This sequence comes from Pseudomonas sp. Pseusp97, assembly GCF_047304025.1. Lineage (NCBI taxonomy): Bacteria > Pseudomonadati > Pseudomonadota > Gammaproteobacteria > Pseudomonadales > Pseudomonadaceae > Pseudomonas > Pseudomonas sp. Pseusp97. Next base: position 2,288 of record NZ_JBGLYK010000127.1, read on the forward strand.
CCTCGCTGTTCGCCTGCGTGATGGTGCTCTGGCTCGGCGTGTGGATGCACGACCGCCGCCACGCCGCCGCCTGGCAGGACTATATCCGCAGCAGCCTGGTGGGCGGCGGTGGTCGCTTCGGCTTTGCGGTGCTGGCGTTCTTCTCGGTCTACCGCGAGCTGTTCGAGGTCATCCTGTTCTACGAGACCCTCTGGCTGCAGGCCGGCCCTGCCGGGCACAACGCGGTGATCGCCGGTGCCGGTACCGCCGTGGTGATCCTCATCGCCATCGCCTTCGTGATCCTGCGCGGTTCGGCGAAGCTGCCGCTGAAGCTGTTCTTCACCGTCAACGCCGCGCTGCTCTGTGCCCTGTCGGTGGTCTTCGCCGGCCACGGCGTGGTGGCCCTGCAGGAAGCCGGCGTGATCGGCACCCGCCCGGTGCCGTTCTTCGACTTCGACTGGCTCGGCATCAAGGCCGACGCCTACTCGCTGTCGGCGCAGGCATTGGCGCTGCTGGCGGTGGTCGTGCTCTACGGGCGCAGCTACTTCTCCGAGCGCCGCAAGGCCGCCGAGGTTGCCTCCTCCTGAGGCGATAGCCGAGCGACACACGACGGCCAGTGCGATACTGGCCGTCGTGCTTTCTGGAGATTGGTTTTCCGATTATGCGTATCTGGATCGATGCCGACGCCTGTCCGCGTGCGGCCAAGGAACTGGTGGCGAAGTTCGCCCTCAAGCGCAAGCTGGAGGTGGTGATGGTCGCCGGCCAGCCCGTGGCCAAGCCGCCGTTCGCCTGCGTCAGCCTGGTGGTGGTGCCCAGCGGGATGGACGCCGCCGACGATTACCTGGTGGAACAGGCCGAGCCCGGCGACCTGGTGATCTGCAGCGATGTGCCGCTGGCCGACCGGCTGGTGAAGAAGGGTGTCGATGCGCTGGACCCGCGCGGCCGCGAGTTCGACGAGAAGAACATGGGGGAACGCCTGGCGGTGCGCAACCTGTTCACCGACCTGCGCGAGCAGGGCCAGGTCGGAGGAGGGCAGGCGCCCTACGCAGACAAGGACAAGCAGGCTTTCGCCAACAGTCTGGACCGGCTGCTGACGCGGCTGATGCGCGAGGCAGAAGCTCGCAGGCCCTGAATGAAAACGCCCGGCATTGCCGGGTGTTCTCGTTTTGGAACGAGGCTTTTCGTAGGAGCGGACCTTGTCCGCGAAGACATCCGGCGCGATTCCGACCTTTCGCGGACAAGGTCCGCTCCTACGAGATCAAAGGCCACTCAGCTCTCAGCTGTTTTGTTCAGGCCAGCTCCAGCACCCGGTCCACCGCCTTGTTGATGCCGCTGGCGGCTTCGGCGATGGATTGCGCGAGCATGTAGGCCGGAGTGGTGACCAGCTTGTGGTCCTTGTCCTCGACTATGTCTTCCACGGAGCAGTCCACATGCTTGGCGCCCATGCTGGTCAGCGCCTGGGCAGTGCCCTCGTCGGTGCCGATGGTGCATTCCACGCCGGCACCGTAGATGCGCGCGGCCATGGCCGGAGCGATGCAGATCAGGCCGACCGGCTTCTTCGCCGCGGCGAAGGCCTTGGCCAGCGCCAGTACGTCCGGCTGCACTTCGCACTGGTCGCCCTTGAAGGCGAAGTCGCTGAGGTTCTTTGCCGCGCCGAAGCCGCCGGGGACGATCAGGGCATCGAAGTCCTCGACCCTGGCTTCGCGGACGTCCTTCACCTCGCCACGGGCGATGCGCGCGGACTCCACCAGCACGTTGCGGCTTTCGGCCGTTTCCTCGCCGGTGAGGTGGTTGACCACGTGGTGCTGGGCGATGTCCGGGGCGAAGCACTGCACCTTGGCGCCGCGCTGGGAAAGACGCAGCAGGGTGATCACGCTTTCGTGGATCTCGGCGCCGTCATAGACGCCGCAGCCGGAGAGGATGACGGCAACTTTCTTCTGCATGAACTGCTCCTGTTCGAGGATGCCGGGCGTGTCGCGATATGCCGCCCGGGTTGTCGCCGGCGGTCGGGGCCGGCGCGGAAGTAGGGGCTAGGATCACTCATCAGGGCGCAGAGCCCTGAGGCCTTCCCATAAGCATAACGACTCGGCCGCGCCATGAACTACATCCTCTTCGCCGTACCCTTCTTTTTCCTCCTGATCGCCCTGGAGCTGCTCGCCGACCGCTGGCGAGGCATGCGCACCTATCGTCTGAGCGATGCGCTGAACAGCCTCAGTGCCGGCGTGCTGTCCACTACCAGCGGCCTGCTGACCAAGGGCCTGGCGGTGCTCACCTACGCCCTTGCCTGGCAGTACCTGGCGCTCTTCGAGCTGTCCGCCCAGAGCCCCTGGGTCTGGGTGTTCGCCTTTGTCTTCTACGACTTCTGCTACTACTGGAACCACCGCCTGGGCCATGAGCGCAACGTGCTCTGGGCCGCGCACTCGGTGCATCACCAGAGCGAGGACTACAACCTGTCCACCGCACTGCGGCAGACCAGCACGGGTTTCCTCTTCAGCTGGATCTTCTATCTGCCCATGGCCATCGCCGGCGTGCCGCCGCTGGTGTTCCTCACCGTCGGCGCGCTGAACCTGCTCTACCAGTTCTGGGTGCACACCCGGCATATCCCCAAGCTGGGCTGGTTCGAATGGATCTTCATCACCCCGTCCAACCACCGCGTGCACCACGCGCAGAACCCGGTCTACATGGATCGCAACTACGGCGGCGTGTTCATCGTCTGGGACCGCCTGTTCGGCACTTTCCAGGAGGAACTGGACGAGGAGCCAGTGGTGTTCGGCGTGACCGTGCCGCTGGCCAGCTGGAATCCGCTGTGGGCCAATCTGCAGGTGTACGCACACCTGTGGCACGACGCGCGCCGTGCCAGCAAAGTCCGGGACAAGCTGCGTATCTGGTTCATGCGCACCGGCTGGCGCCCCGAGGATGTCGCCCAGCGTTACCCGATGGACAAGCCGGACCTGGCGGGCTTTCGCAAGTTCGACGTGCCGCTCACTCGCGGCCGGCAGTGGTACGCCGGCCTGCAGTTCGCCACTTACGTGGTGATCGGCACCTGGCTTCTGGGCGTGGGGGAGGGCTGGCGGGTGTTGCCGCTGGTGATCGGCTGGAGCTGGATGGCCTTCGGGCTCTACGCCATTGGCGGCTGGCTGGAGAACCGCGCCTGGGCGCTGCGTGTTGAATTGCTGCGATTGGCACTGAACGTGCCGGCAGTTTGGGCGCTGGCGCTGTGGGGTGGGATCGAATTGCCGCAGTGGACGCCCTGGGCCCTGGCGGTGTATTCGCTGGCCAGCCTTATGGGCCTGTCGGGCTTGCGGCGCGCCGAGCGCGAGCCGCAGGTGGCGTGATCAGTCGGCCTTGGAAGCCTTGTAGCGGCGGTGAAGCCAGAACAGCAGGCCGATCACCACGAGGCCGCCCAGGACCATGAGCTCGTACTTCTTGATATTGCCCAGTACGCCTTCGAGCACGCTGCCGAAGTAGAAGGCAGCGCTGCCCAGCACCGTGGCCCAGACGATGGCGCCGATTCCGTTGAGCAGCAGGTAGCGCGCCGGCGGATAGCCGGACAGGCCGATGGCCACCGGCATCACGGTGCGCAGGCCGTAGACGAAGCGGAAGCTCAGCACCCACAGGTCGGGATGCTTGCGCACGTGCTCCAGCGCCTTGTCGCCCATCTTCTGCCAGCGCGGTTTGCGCGCGAGCAGCTTGCGACCGTGGCGACGACCGAGGAAATACCAGAGCTGGTCACCGGCGTAACTGCCGAAGAAAGCCACCGCGATGACGTACTCCAGCTGCATGTAGCCGCGGAAAGCCAGGAAGCCGGCCAGCACCAGAATGGTCTCACCCTCGAAGAACGTGCCGAGAAACAGGGCGAAGTAGCCGAAATCCTGCAGGAATTGTTGGAGCATTATCGAGGCAACGCAGCGAAATGAACGCGAAGCCTAACCCGGTTGTCGTCCGGGGGGAAGGCACTCCAGTCCGCTCGACTGACCTGGAACAAGTCTGTGCCGGTGCAGAGCGGCAGCCTGCCGCTGCGGCAGGTTGCCGCGACCAAGGGTCACTGTTACCGGTTGTTACCAATCGGTCATAATTCAGGGCTATAACTGTCAGACTGTGCCTGCTGCATCAGGCCCTGGAGTACGCCGTGAGCTTCGTTCCTGCCGATCGTGCCTTCCCCTTCACTCGACTGCGTCGCAACCGTCGCGACGAATTTTCCCGTCGTCTGGTTCGCGAAAATGTCCTGACCGCCAACGACCTGATCCTTCCGGTGTTCGTCCTCGACGGCAAGAACCAGCGTGAAGCGGTGCCCTCGATGCCCGGTGTGGAGCGCCTGTCGATCGACCTGCTGCTCAAGGAAGCCGAAGAGCTGGTGGAACTGGGTATCCCGGCGCTGGCGCTGTTCCCGGTGACCCCGCTGGAGAAGAAGTCCCTTGATGGCGCAGAAGCCTTCAACCCCGACGGCATTGCCCAGCGCGCCACCCGTGCCCTGCGCGAGCGCTTCCCGGAACTGGGCATCATCACCGACGTGGCGCTGGACCCGTTCACCAGCCACGGCCAGGACGGCATCCTCGACGAGGACGGCTACGTCCTGAACGATATTTCCGTCGATGTGCTGGTCAAACAGGCGCTGTCCCACGCCGAGGCCGGTGCGCAGGTCGTGGCTCCCTCGGACATGATGGACGGCCGTATCGGCGCGATCCGCGAGGCCCTGGAATCCACCGGGCACATCAACACCCGCATCATGGCCTACTCGGCCAAGTACGCCAGCGCCTATTACGGCCCGTTCCGCGACGCCGTCGGCTCCGCCGCCAACCTGGGCAAGGGCAACAAGGCCACCTACCAGATGGACCCGGCCAACAGCGACGAAGCGCTGCACGAGATCTATGCCGACCTCGCCGAGGGCGCGGACATGATCATGGTCAAGCCGGGCATGCCGTATCTCGACATCGTTCGCCGCGCCAAGGACGAATTCCGCGCGCCGACCTTTGTCTACCAGGTCAGCGGCGAGTACGCGATGCACATGGCCGCGATCAACAACGGCTGGCTCAGCGAGGCGGTGATCCTCGAATCGCTGCTGGCCTTCAAACGCGCGGGCGCAGATGGCATCCTGACCTACTTCGCCAAGCGCGCCGCACAACAATTGAAAAGCGGGGGCTAACCCCTCCGACGATGAGACCCGCGATGAATACCGAAGGCATTAGCGAAACCGAAGTTATCGAAGCCGACACCACCGCTGAAATCACCGAAGTCGTCGTGGAGGAGGTCGCCGAGCCGACGCCGCCGCCTGTCGAACCGGCAGTTCCGGCGATCAACGTGGACGACAGTGCCCTCTACATTCATCGCGAGCTCTCGCAGCTGCAGTTCAACATCCGCGTGCTGGAACAGGCGCTGGATGAGTCCTATCCCCTGCTCGAACGCCTGAAGTTCCTGCTGATCTTCTCCAGCAACCTCGACGAGTTCTTCGAGATCCGCGTCGCCGGCCTGAAGAAGCAGATCACCTTCGCCCGCGAACAGGCCGGCGCCGACGGCCTGCTGCCGCACCAGGCGCTGGCGCGCATCAGCGAGCAGGTGCACGAGCAGGTCGGTCGCCAGTACAGCATCCTCAACGACATCCTCTTGCCGGAGCTGGCCAAGCACGACATCCGCTTCATCCGCCGCCGCTACTGGACGCCGAAGATCAAGGCCTGGGTCCGTCGCTTCTTCCGCGACGAGATCGCGCCCATCGTCACCCCGATCGGTCTCGACCCGACCCACCCGTTCCCGCTGCTGGTGAACAAGAGCCTGAACTTCATGGTCGAGCTCGAAGGCCTGGACGCCTTCGGCCGCGATTCGGGCCTGGCGATCATCCCGGCGCCGCGTTCGCTGCCGCGGATCATCCGCCTGCCGGAAGACGTCGCCGGCCCCGGCGACAACTACGTGTTCCTCTCGTCGATGATCCACGCCCACGCCGACGATCTGTTCCACGGCATGAAGGTGAAGGGCTGCTATCAGTTCCGCCTGACCCGTAACGCCGACCTCTCGGTGGACGCCGAGGACGTCGAGGACCTGGCCCGCGCCCTGCGTGGCGAGCTGTTCTCGCGGCGCTACGGCGATGCGGTGCGCCTGGAGGTGGTGGACACCTGCCCGACGCACCTGTCGAACTACCTGCTCAAGCAGTTCGGCCTGTCCGAGACCGAGCTGTACAAGGTCAGCGGGCCGGTCAACCTGACCCGCCTGTTCAGCGTCACCGGCCTCGCCAGTCATCCCGAGCTGCAGTCGCCGCCGTTCACCCCGGCGATTCCCAAGCTGCTGCAGAAGAAGGAAAACCTGTTCAACGTCCTGGGCAAGCTCGACGTGCTGCTGATGCACCCGTTCGAGTCCTTCACCCCGGTGGTCGACCTGCTGCGCCAGGCCGCCAAGGACCCCAGCGTGCTGGCGATCAAGCAGACGCTGTACCGCTCCGGGGCCAACTCGGAGATCGTCGACGCGCTGGTGGAAGCCGCGCGCAATGGCAAGGAAGTGACCGTGGTGATCGAGCTGCGGGCGCGCTTCGACGAGGAGTCCAACCTGCAGCTGGCCAGCCGCCTGCAGCAGGCCGGTGCGGTGGTGATCTACGGTGTGGTCGGCTTCAAGACCCACGCCAAGATGATGCTGATCCTGCGTCGCGAGGACGGCGAACTGCGCCGCTATGCGCACCTGGGCACCGGCAACTACCACGCCGGCAACGCCCGCCTGTACACCGACTACAGCCTGCTGACCGCCGACGTGGCGCTCTGCGAGGACCTGCACAAGCTGTTCAACCAGCTGATCGGCATGGGCAAGACCCTGCGCATGAAGAAGCTCCTGCACGCGCCCTTCACCCTGAAGAAGAACCTGCTGGAGATGATCAACCGCGAGGCCGCCCAGGCTGCCGAGGGCAAGCCGGCGCACATCATGGCCAAGGTCAACTCGCTGACCGACGCCAAGGTCATCCGCGCGCTGTACAAGGCCAGCCAGGCCGGCGTGAAGATCGACCTGGTGGTGCGTGGCATGTGCTGCCTGCGTCCGGGCGTGCCGGGCGTGTCGCACAACATCCAGGTGCGCTCGATCATCGGCCGCTTCCTGGAGCACAGCCGGATCTACTACTTCCTCAATGGCGGCGAGGAGAAGCTCTATCTCTCCAGCGCCGACTGGATGGAGCGCAACCTCGACATGCGTGTGGAGACCTGCTTCCCGGTGGAAGGCAAGAAGCTCGTGCTGCGGGTGAAGAAGGAGCTGGAGTCGTACCTGACCGACAACACCCAGGCCTGGGTACTGCAGTCCGACGGCAGCTACGTGCGCCAGAGCCCGAGCGGCAACCAGAACGCCCGCAATGCGCAGGCGACCCTGCTGGAGCGCCTTTGCACTCCGGTGATCAGCGTTCGCTGATTGGCTGTCGCTGCACAAGAAAGCCCTGCCTTGGCAGGGCTTTTTCATGGGGGCACGCATGCTCTTCGTAGGAGCGAGCTTGCTCGCGAACCCCTGGCTCGCAGCGGGAGCTGTTCGCGAGCAAGCTCGCTCCTACAGATCATGCCGGGTCTGGCGTTCGAAATGAAAAAGCCCCGGCGCTTGCGTGCCGGGGCCTTCGTCGTTCGTGGGGGCGATCAGCTCACGCTGAGCGAGTAGCCCACACGCTTGAGCCATTCGGCTTCCTGCTCGAAGTCCGCCTGGGTCAGCGGGTTGGCGGCCAGCCAACCGTCCGCGAAGCGCACGTCCAGCGACTTGCCGGAAGCCTTCAGCGCCACGGCCGGCATTTCCTGGGTGCCACGGATGTGGTGGAAGAGGATGGCGAAGCGCAGCACGATGCACAGGCGGATCAGCTTGTCGCCCTCATCGCCCAGCTCGTTGAACTTGTCCACCGGGATATTGCGGCGGTGACCGCGCACCAGCAGCGCCAGGGTCAGCTGGTCCAGGCGCGAGAAGCCGGCGAGGTCCGAATGCTCCAGCAGGTAGGCGCCGTGCTTGTGGTAGTGGTAGTGGGCGATGTCCAGGCCCAGCTCGTGGACGCGCGCGGCCCACATCAGCAGTTCGCGGTGACCCTCGTCGTTCAGGTCCCAGGCCTTGGCGACCTGTTCCAGGGATTCCAGTGCCTTGGCTTCGACGCGCGCGGCCTGCTCCGGATCGACGTGATAGCGCTCCATGAGGGCGCCAATGGTGCGCTCGCGGACGTCCTCGTGGTGATGGCGGCCCAGCAGGTCGTAGAGCACGCCCTCGCGCAGGGCGCCTTCGGAATGGGTCATGCGGGTCAGTTCGAGGGCGTCGAAGAGCGCCTCGAGGATCGCCATGCCCGCCGGGAAGATCGGCCGGCGGTCCGGCTTGATGCCGTCGATGTCGAGCTTCTCGACCTCGCCCAGCTTGAACATCTTGCGCTTGAGCCAGGCCAGGCCATCCGGGTTGATCTCGCCGTTGCCGTGGCCGCCGGCCTGGATCGCCAGGCAGATCGCACGGATGGTGCCGGACGCGCCGACGGCTTCGTCCCAGCCCAGGCGGCGCAGGCTGTTCTCGATGCTCATCAGCTCCAGGCGGGCCGAGGTGTAGGCCTGCGCGTAGCGCGCCGGGGTGATCTTGCCGTCCTTGAAATAGCGCTGGGTGAAGCTCACGCAGCCCATCTGCAGGCTCTCGCGCAGTTGCGATTCGAACTGCTGGCCGATGATGAACTCGGTGCTGCCGCCGCCGATGTCGACCACCAGGCGCTTGCCGGGGTTGTCCTGCAGGGTGTGGGAGACGCCCAGGTAGATCAGGCGCGCCTCTTCACGGCCGGAGATGACTTCCACCGGGTGGCCGAGGATCTGGTCGGCGACGCGGATGAATTCGGCACGGTTGCGTGCTTCGCGCAGGGCGTTGGTGCCCACGACGCGTACCGAACCCGGCGGCATGCCGTTGATGAACTGGGCGAACTGCTTCAGGCAGTCGTAGCCCCGCTGCATCGCCTCTGCGGTGAGCATGCGGTCCTCGCCGATGCCCGCCGCCAGCTGGACCTTCTCGCCCAGTCGCTCGAGGATGCGGATCTCGCCGTGATCGGCCTTCGCCAGGACCATGTGGAAACTGTTCGAGCCAAGGTCAATGGCCGCGATCATCGGAAAGGTCTTGGCTGGGGTATGGGGCATAGGGGCAGGTCCGGACAAATACGGGAGACATCCTGCCATTTTAGGCAGGTAGTGCCAATCAAGGGGTTGTCACCGATCAGAAGTCGCCGCGGCAGCGATAGATACACTCAATCGGCTGTGCCTTTCGGTGTGGGCCGAGGCGGGATATGATGGCGGACACTTTTTCGCATCCGATTGACGGAGAGAATACATGAGCGAACATATCGTCAATGTTACCGATGCCAGCTTCGAGCAGGACGTACTGAAGTCCGACGGTCCCGTGCTGGTCGACTACTGGGCCGAATGGTGCGGCCCGTGCAAGATGATCGCCCCGGTACTCGACGAGATCGCCAAGGACTATCAGGGCAAGCTGAAAGTCTGCAAGCTGAACATCGACGAGAACCAGGACACCCCGCCGAAATACGGCGTGCGCGGCATTCCGACCCTGATGCTGTTCAAGGGCGGCAACGTCGAAGCGACCAAGGTCGGCGCACTGTCCAAGTCGCAGCTGGCTGCCTTCCTCGACAGCAACATCTGAGTCGAGAAGTCCTGAAAAGACCCCGCCAATACGCGGGGTTTTTTCGTTATTGCCCCTAGACGCTCCGAAACACGGGTGTTAAATTCGGGCGCACAACGATTATTTCGTTGTCCCCTGCAAGCCGTCGCCGACGCACTTCCCATTCGAATTCCAAGCGATCCTGTCCGTCATCTACGGCGCGGCTCTTCAAGCATCACGCTTGTTCCCTTTTCCCCTTTCAGCGTATTTACGTCCCTTCTATGAATCTGACCGAACTCAAGCAAAAGCCGATTGCCGAATTGCTGGAAATGTCCGATGCCATGGGCCTGGAAAACATGGCTCGTTCGCGCAAACAGGACATCATCTTCGCACTGCTCAAGAAGCACGCGAAAAGCGGCGAGGAAATCTCCGGTGACGGCGTGCTGGAGATTCTCCAGGATGGCTTCGGCTTCCTGCGCTCCGCCGATTCCTCGTACCTGGCCGGCCCGGACGACATCTATGTCTCGCCCAGCCAGATCCGTCGCTTCAACCTGCGCACGGGCGATACCATCATCGGCAAGATTCGGCCGCCCAAGGAAGGCGAACGTTACTTCGCCCTGCTGAAAGTCGACTCGATCAACTTCGATCGTCCGGAGAACGCGAAGAACAAGATTCTCTTCGAGAACCTGACGCCGCTGTTCCCGACCAAGCGCCTGACCATGGAAGCCGGCAACGGCTCCACCGAGGACCTCACCGGCCGTGTGATCGACCTCTGCTCGCCGATCGGCAAGGGCCAGCGCGGCCTGATCGTCGCCCCGCCGAAAGCGGGCAAGACCATCATGCTGCAGAACATCGCCTCGAACATCACCCGCAACAATCCCGAGTGCCACCTGATCGTCCTGCTGATCGACGAGCGCCCGGAAGAAGTGACCGAGATGCAGCGCACCGTGCGCGGCGAAGTGGTCGCCTCCACCTTCGACGAGCCGCCGACCCGCCACGTGCAGGTCGCCGAGATGGTGATCGAGAAGGCCAAGCGCCTGGTCGAGCACAAGAAGGACGTGATCATCCTGCTCGACTCCATCACCCGTCTGGCGCGTGCCTACAACACCGTGATCCCCAGCTCCGGCAAGGTGCTCACCGGTGGTGTCGACGCCCACGCCCTGGAAAAGCCCAAGCGCTTCTTCGGCGCCGCGCGCAACATCGAGGAAGGCGGTTCGCTGACCATCCTCGCCACCGCGCTGATCGAAACCGGCTCGAAGATGGACGAAGTGATCTACGAGGAATTCAAGGGTACCGGTAACTCGGAACTGATCCTCGACCGTCGCATCTCGGAAAAGCGCGTGTTCCCGGCGATCAACATCAATCGCTCCGGCACCCGTCGCGAAGAGCTGCTCACCGGTGAGGAAGAGCTGCAGCGCATGTGGATCCTGCGCAAGATCCTCCACCCGATGGACGAGATCGCCGCCGTGGAATTCCTCCTGGACAAGCTGCGCCAGACGAAGACCAACGACGAGTTCTTCGACTCCATGAAGCGCAGCAAGTAAGCGCTCTGCGAGACCAACGAGGCCGGGGAAACCCGGCCTTCGTGTTTCTGCAAGGCGCTGATAGGCGGTAGACTGTCGCATCATCCTGCCGCCATCGAGATCCTCATGCAGTATCGCGACCTGCGCGAGTTCATCGCTGCCCTGGAGCAGCGCGGACAGCTCAAGCGCATCCAGGCGCCGGTATCCCCGGTGCTGGAAATGACCGAGGTGTGCGACCGCACCCTGCGCGCCAAGGGCCCGGCCCTGCTGTTCGAAAAGCCCACCGGCCATGACATCCCCGTACTCGGCAACCTGTTCGGCACGCCCGAGCGCGTGGCGCTGGGCATGGGCGCCGAGGACGTCTCCGAACTGCGCGAGATCGGCAAGCTGCTGGCCTTCCTCAAGGAGCCCGAACCGCCCAAGGGGCTGAAGGACGCCTGGTCGAAGCTGCCGATCTTCAAGAAGGTCATCAACATGGCGCCCAAGGTCCTCAAGGACGCGCCGTGCCAGGAAGTGATCGAGGAGGGCGACGACGTCGACCTGTCGAAGCTGCCGGTGCAGACCTGCTGGCCCGGCGACGTCGCGCCGCTGATCACCTGGGGCCTGACGGTCACCCGCGGGCCGAACAAGGAACGGCAGAACCTGGGCATCTACCGCCAGCAGGTGATCGGCCGCAACAAGGTCATCATGCGCTGGCTCAGCCATCGCGGCGGCGCGCTGGACTTCCGCGAGTGGTGCCAGAAGCACCCCGGCCAGCCCTATCCGGTGGCCGTGGCCCTCGGCGCGGACCCGGCGACCATCCTCGGCGCGGTGACGCCGGTGCCGGACAACCTCTCCGAATACGCCTTCGCCGGCCTGCTGCGCGGGCACAAGACCGAACTGGTCAAGTGCATCGGCAGTGACCTGCAGGTGCCGGCCAGCGCCGAGATCGTCCTCGAAGGGGTGATCCATCCCGGCGAGATGGCCGATGAAGGCCCGTACGGCGACCACACCGGCTACTACAACGAGGTGGACCGCTTCCCGGTGTTCACCGTCGAGCGCATCACCCGCCGGCAGAAACCCATCTACCACAGCACCTACACCGGCCGCCCGCCGGACGAGCCGGCGATCCTCGGCGTGGCGCTGAACGAAGTCTTCGTGCCGATCCTGCAGAAGCAGTTCCCCGAGATCACCGACTTCTACCTGCCGCCCGAGGGCTGCTCCTACCGCATGGCGGTGGTGACCATGAAGAAGCAGTATCCCGGCCACGCCAAGCGCGTGATGCTGGGTGTCTGGTCGTTCCTGCGACAGTTCATGTACACCAAGTTCGTTATCGTCACCGACGACGACATCAACGCCCGCGACTGGAACGACGTGATCTGGGCCATCACCACGCGCATGGACCCCAAGCGCGACACGGTGATGATCGACAACACGCCGATCGACTACCTGGATTTCGCCTCGCCGATCTCCGGTCTTGGCTCGAAGATGGGCCTGGACGCCACCCACAAGTGGCCGGGCGAGACCAGCCGCGAGTGGGGCCGGGTGATCGAGAAGGACCCGGCGGTGACCCGCCGTGTCGACGAAATCTGGGCGAGCCTGGGCATCGATTGATGCGCGGGTAACCTTGTAGGAGCGAGCTTGCTCGCGAACATGACCCCGCTGCGTGGCTGGGTTCGCGAGCAAGCTCGCTCCTACATGAACAACAACGAGAACAGCGCTTGAAAGTGACCTTGCAACCCTCCGGCGCCCAGCTCCAGCTGAAGCCCGGGGAACGTATCCTCGACGGTGCGCGGCGCCTGGGCTACGACTGCCCGCAAAGCTGCCGCAACGGCAACTGCCACATCTGCGCGGCGCTGCTGGTGGAGGGGCGCGTGCGCCAGGACGGCGAGGTACGCGACCATGGCGAATTCTTCACCTGTCTGGCCGAACCGCTGGAAGACTGCGTGCTGCACTGGGACGGCGTGCTGGCCCCCGGCGAGCTGCCGGTGCGCAAGTTGTCCTGCCAGCTGACGCTCTGCGAGCCGGTCGGCGGCGATGTCTGGCGCGTGCGCCTGCGTGCCCCGGCGGGCAAGCCGCCGCGCTATCACGCCGGCCAGTATGTGCTGATCGAGCGCGAGGGCAGCGACCCGGCAGCCTTCTCCCTGGCCTCCGCGCCGCAGGAAGGGCGCGACCTGGAGCTGCACATCCTGGCCCGTGAAAGCAGCGCCATCGACCTGTTGGCGCAGTTGCAGCGCGACCGCTTCGCCCGCGTGCAGATGCCCTTTGGCGACGCGCACCTGGCTGACCTGCCGGACGGGCCGCTGGTGCTGATCGCTGCCGGCACTGGCATGGCGCAGATGCACAGCCTTATCGAGTTCTGCCGCGCCGCCGGCTTTGCTCACCCGGTACACCTGTACTGGGGCGTGCGGCGCCCGGAAGACTTCTACGAGCTGCCGCACTGGGAGCAGTGGGAAAGCGTGCCCAACCTGCACTTGCACAGGATCGTCAGCGACCTGTGCGGCTGGCAGGGGCGCTGCGGCCTCCTGCATGAAGCGGTGTGCGAGGATTTTGCCGACCTCTCCGGTCTGCGGGTCTACGCCAGCGGCTCGCCGGCGATGGTCTACGGCACGCTGGATGCACTGGTGGCGGCGGGCATGGACCCGCACCAGATGCGTGCCGACGTCTTCGCCTACGCGCCGCGCGGCTGATTCAATCCGAGTGAGGACCGCTTTTCGTAGGAGCGGGGGTTGTGGGCGAAACCCCCCCCCCCCCGGGGGTTGTTTTGGAGGCAGCGCGCGACCAAAAGGCCCCCCAACCCCCCGGCGCGGGGCGGGCGGCGCCCCCCC
>NZ_JBGLYK010000128.1:0-16130 GCF_047304025.1 Pseudomonas sp. Pseusp97
GCCGAGCAGTTCGCCGGCGGCCTGCAGCCATTCGCCCTGGTCGAAGCCTGAGCCGGCGCAGACGCGGCCGAGCAGGTGGCCGTGCAGTTCGGCGGGGGAAATGGGCAGGGCAGCCTCGGCGAGCAGGGCGGCGAAAGCGGTGTAGGCGGAGCTGGAAGTGGACATGATCGAACCCGGGTGACGGCTAGGCGCCATCAGGCGCCGCGCATAGAATATGGTCCGTTATCCTAGCACCGGCGCACACCGCAAGACCATGTGACGACGCGCCGGGCAGCCGTGCGTTGACCCACCCCCACGGCAGTCCTATATAGTTCTCGATTACTTAAGCAACTCCCAAGCGAGAGCCCATGGAAGACGCCGACCTGCACGCGCTGATCGCCAAGTTCGACCTGCTGCTCCAGCGCCTGGAACAGCTCAAGGCCGAGAACCGGCTACTGCGGGCGAACGAGAAAAGCTGGCGGGAAGAACGCGCCCATCTGATCGAGAAGAACGATTTGGCTCGGCAGAAGGTCGAAGCGATGATTTTGCGTCTTAAAGCCCTGGAGCAGGACTCATGAGCCAGTCGAACACCCTGAACGTCCAAATCCTCGACAAGGAGTACTGCATCGCATGCCCTGCGGACGAGCGCGTCAACCTGGAGAGCGCCGCGCGCTATCTGGACAGCAAGATGCGCGAGATTCGCTCCAGCGGCAAAGTGATCGGTGCCGACCGCGTCGCGGTGATGGCTGCCCTGAACATCACCCACGACCTGCTGCACAAGCAGGAGCGCGTGGATCACGACAGCAGCTCGACGCGCGAGCGCGTGCGCGAACTGCTCGAGCGCGTCGATCGCGCCCTGACCACCGATACCCTTACCACCGATAAGGATCAGGGTGAAGTCTGACCAGGGAAATTTCCTTGGGGTATAATCAGCCTCGCTCCCTGGTGTGTTGGCCAGTCGGTGATGTCCCTGAGCCGATAATTGCAACAACGGGGGTTGCCAGTTGGGCTGGTGTGCATGTCCGCACGACGGAAAGCCTTAAAGCCTACTGCAACCACCACCTTGAACTCTCGGGTTCAAGGGCTAACCCGACAGCGGCATGTCCGGGGAGCTTTACCCTTCCATGATCCATTCCGACGGTCTTTCCCGCCCTGCCCTGCGCCGCCAGCTGCGCCAGGCCAGACGCGCACTCACTCCCCTGCAGCAACGCCTCGCCGCCCAGGCCCTGTATCGCCAGCTCGCGCAGCATCCGCTGTTCCGCCGAGCGAAGCATATCGCCCTGTACCTGCCGGCTGACGGCGAGATCGACCCGCGCCCGTTGATGAAGGCTGCACAGAAGCGCGGCAAGGCGACCTACCTGCCGGTGCTCTCGGATTGGCCGCGCACGCACATGACCTTCCAGCAGGTGGGCATCGGCGAGCGCTGGGTGCGCAACCGCTACAACATTGCCGAACCGCAAGCCGACCGACGGCGCCAGCGCCCGGCCTGGGCACTGGACCTGCTGTTGCTGCCGCTGGTGGGCTTCGACCCGCAAGGTGGCCGCCTGGGAATGGGCAAGGGATTCTACGACCGGACCCTGGCTTACCTCGGAATGCGCAAAAATTGGCAGAAACCGACGCTGTTGGGCCTGGCGCACGAATGCCAGAAGGTCGACAAGCTTGCGCTGGCGAGCTGGGATGTGCCGCTGACGGGCATAGTGACGGACGGCGGCTGGTATGGCCGTCTCGCGACGGAATCGCGTTCCCTGCGATAGCCGTGGCGATGTCGGTCCTGAAGATTCAGGACCGCTGAATCAGGGCTGCTGGGTGACCTGCACCGGGGCATTGCCCTGGCGTTGTTCCCACAGGCTCTGGGTGTAACCGGTAGTGACGACACCCAGACCGAAAAGTATTACCAACACCCACAAAAGATCTGGCTTGCGTTTCATCGATTGCCTCCCCCTTCCAGGCAAACTGTCCACGATGGCCGGCGGTGGTTTTTTTATCCGTCCGGCGGGCCGAGCTAAAAACGGCGGCATTCTCCGACAATGAAAAGCTTCTCGCAATTCTGACGCCAACCGATCGTCGGAGGAGCAGTCGCCCCCAAAACGTCCGGCGTTTTCAGGCAATGTTCATGCCGGTATTCCTACATATTCTTCCTACAATTTATTTCCGGCGAGCCGACAGCTTGTCGCAGGGAACAGCTTGCCCGCCTACCCTTGCTGGAAACCCATCACGACCCGCCACGCTCAAGGAGACCCCTGCGGATGGCACGCGCTTACTGGCTGATGAAATCCGAGCCCGACGAACTCTCGATCCACGACCTGCAGCGTCTGAAGACCGCGCGCTGGGATGGCGTGCGCAATTACCAGGCGCGCAACTTCCTGCGCAGCATGCAGCCGGGCGACCTGTTCTTCTTCTATCACTCCAGTTGCCCGGAGCCGGGCATAGCCGGCATCGCACGGATCGACGGCGAGCCTTATCCCGACCCGACCGCGCTGGATCCGCAAAGCCACTACCATGACCCCAAGGCCAGCGACGAGAAGAACCCCTGGACCGCTCGCGACGTGAGCTTCGTCGAGGCCTTCGGCTCGGTACTGCCGCTGGGCATGCTCAAGGCCCAGGCCGGACTGGAAGAGTTGCCCCTGGTGCAGAAGGGCAGCCGCCTGTCGGTCATGCCGGTCACCGCCCAACAGTGGGCGATCGTCGTCGGCCTGGCGCACAAATAGAGGCACTGTGCTATTAGGTTACTGAAGCTCCCGGAATTCGCCGTATGCACCGCCTTCGGTCCTCACTCGCTACCTACCTCGGGCTAGGCGGTCTGCTCTGCGTGCTCCTGCTCGCCAGTGCCTGGCTCGGCGAGGAGCTGGCGAGCAGTGAGCGCCAGCGCGTGCAGGAACGCCTGACCTACCAGGGCCGCAGCCTGGCGCACCAGCTCGAAGCCAACCTCCACGAGCAGGTGCAGGGCCTGGACCTGCTCGCCCAGCTGTGGACCCACCATGGCCGCATGCCCCGCGCCGAATGGGAGCTGGACGCGCGTTTCTACGTGCGCAGCTTCCCCGGCTACCAGTCGATCCAGTGGTCCGATCCGGACCTGCGCATTCGCTGGCTGGAGCCGCTGCAGGGCAACGAGGCGGCACTGAACTTCCGCCTCACCGACCAGCACCCCAACTACGCCACCGCCATGGCCGCCCGCGACAGCGGCACGGCGCACCTGAGCGACAGCGTCGAACTGCTCCAGGGCGGGCGCGGCTTCGTGCTCTATACGCCGGTGTACATCCGCGACATCGACAACCAGCTGCGCTTCGACGGCTTCATGCAGGGCGTCTTCCGCGTCGGCCCGCTGATGGACAACCTGCTGCGGCAGGCGGACAACGACCTGTTCAGCGTGCGCCTGCTCGAACATGGCAGGCCGCTCTATGTACGCGACCAGCCCGACAGCGATGCCGAGCAGCAGCTGCGGGTGCCGCTGAGGCTGCTCAACAACCGCAGCTTCGAGCTGGAGCTGCGCCCCACCGCCACGCTGGTGCAATCGCTGTCCACGCCCTTGCCGATGGTGGTGTTCAGCGGTGGCGTGACCATCAGCCTGCTGCTGGTGGCGGCGCTGTTCCTTGCCCGCGAGAATGCCCGCCGCGCCACCGCGCTGAGCGCCACCAACCAGTTGCTCAGCCAGGAAGCGGAGCAGCGTCAGTCGGTGGAAGCGCACCTGCGCGACAGCCGCGAGCGCCTGCAACTGGCGTTGGACCTCACCGACTCCAGCCGCGACGCGCTGTTCATCTTCGACCTGCAGCAACGCGAGCTGCTGCACATGAACCGCGCCACCTACAACGCCCTGGGTTATAGCGCCGAGGAGTTCCGCCAGCTGCTGCGCGAGGACCCGGAGCGTCTGGTCCCGGGCTTCCACGCCTGGATCCAGCTGGTGCAGCAGGCGCACCGGCTGAACCTGTCGATGATCTTCCAGCGCGAGATGCAGCGCCGCGACGGCAGCCTGCAACCGGCGGAGATCAACACCCAGCTGATCCACCAGGGCGACCACGACTACCTGATCGCCGTGGCCCGCGACAACAGCGAGCGCCTGCTGCTGGAGGCACAGCTGCACAAGCTCTCGCAGCAGGACGGTCTCACCGGACTGTTCAACCGCCGCTACTTCGACCGCCAGCTGCAGAGCGAATGGCGCCGCCTGCGACGGGCCGATGCGCCGCTGGCGGTGCTGATGCTCGACGTCGACCACTTCAAGCGCTTCAACGACTGCCTCGGCCACCTGGCCGGCGACGACGCGCTGCGGCGCCTCGCCAGTTGCCTGCAGGAATGCCTGCAGCGCGAAGGCGATGTGGCGTGCCGATATGGCGGCGAGGAGTTCGTCATCATCCTCACCGACACCGGCATCGAAGGCGCCAGCCACGTGGCCGCGCGCATCCACCAGCGCGTGGCCGAGATGGGCATCGCGCATCCGGTCGGCGAGCCGGGACGACTGACGGTGAGTATCGGCCTGGCCATCGCCACGCCGGGGCAGGACGCCGAACCGGACCAGCTCATCGCCCAGGCCGACCAGGCGCTGTATGCGGCCAAGCACAAGGGCCGCAACCAGACGTGCGTGTGGCCGGTGGATATGGCTGAGCGCGCGCCTTCCTGAAATTCCGTACGAGGCTTGCCCTCTCCCCAGCCCTCTCCCTGAAGGGAGAGGGAGCCGTTCGGCGTTCGCTGCAATCACGGTGTCAGCCGGCGAGCGCTGAACGTCCACCGCACTCGGGACAGTCCCCTCTCCTTTCAGGGAGAGGGTTAGGGAGAGGGGCGGAGCTGATCTGATCGCACGCGCCCGTTCGCGAGCAAGAACCAGGCGTCCCCCTCGCTCCTGCGAAGAGCAGCAGCCGTCAGGCCATCTGCCCGATGGTCCGGCGGAAGCGCCAGAGCGCGCCGAAGAAGAACGCCGCGCCGATTCCGACGATGGCCAGCAATTGCGGCCAGACGATGGACAGGTCCGCGCCGCGATAGAGGATCGCCTGCGCCAGGCTGACGAAGTGGGTGGTCGGCGCCGCCAGCATGATGGTCTGCACCAGCTCGGGCATGCTCTCGCGCGGCGTGGTGCCGCCGGAGAGGATCTGCAGCGGCATCAGCGTGAGGATCACCAGCAGGCCCAGTTGCGGCATCGAGCGCGCCACGGTGCCGAGGAAGATGCCCATGGACGTGGTGGCGAACAGGTGCAGCGCCGCGCCCAGCAGGAACAACCCCACCGAACCGCTGATCGGCACGTCCAGCCAGCCGCGCACCACCAGTTGCAGCGATATTGCCGCCGCCACCAGCACCACGGTGCCCATCGACCAGACCTTGGCCATCATGATCTCGAAGGCGGTCAGCGGCATCACCAGCAGGTGCTCCACCGTGCCGTGCTCGCGCTCGCGGATCAGCGCGGCGCCGGTGAGGATGATCGACAGCATGGTGATCTGGTTGATCACTTCCATCACCGCGCCGAACCAGGCCTGGGTCAGGTTCGGGTTGAACTCCATGCGCACCGCCAGCTCCGCCGGCATCGCCGCTTCGGCGCGGTAGCGGCTGACGAACTCGCGCACCTCGGTGCCGACGATGTTCTGGATATAACCGGCGCCGGAAAAGGCCTGGCCGGTCTGCGTCGCATCGACGTTGACCTGGATCGCCGGCTGCCGCCCGGCCAGCACGTCGCGCTGGAAGTCCGGCGGAATGTCCAGGGTGAAGGTGTACAGGCCGACGTCCATGCCGCGATCCATCTGCGCGTGGCCGATCATCTGCGGCACCCGGAAATACGGCGGCTGGAAGGCGTTGACGATGCGCGAGGACAGTTGCGACTGGTCCTCGTCGACGATGGCGATGGGCGCGTGGTGGAGGGTTTCCGGCACGCCGGTGGCCGAGCTGTAGACGCCCAGGGTAAAGGCCCAGGCGATCAGGATCAGCATCGCGTAGTCGCGGCCCAGGCTGCGGAATTCCTTGATGCCGAGGTTGAAGATGTTCGCCAGCTTGCTCATCTCAGGCCTCCTGCTTCTTCAGGCAGGCCACGCTGAGCAGCGTCAGCACCACCACCATGGCCGCCAGCGGCAGGTAGTAGACCCACAGGTCGGCAAAACCCAGCGCCTTGGAGAAGGCGCCACGGCTGACGATGAGGAAATGCGAGGTCGGGTAGAGCTGGCCGATCACCGCCGCGGCGCCTTCCAGCGAGGACACCGGGTGGATCAACCCGGAGAACTGGATGGCCGGGATCATGGTGGCGATGGCGGTGCCGAACACCGCGGCGATCTGGCTCTTCATGAAGGTCGAGAGCAGCAGGCCGAGGCCGGTGCTGGTCACCACGTAAAGGAACGCGCCGACCAGCAGCGCCAGGAAGCTGCCCTTGAGCGGCACCTGGAACAGCAGCACGGCCATGGCCAGCATCAGCACGAAGTTGATCATGCCCATGCCGATGTACGGCAGCTGCTTGCCGAGCAGGAACTCCAGGCGCGTGACCGGGGTGACGTAGAGGTTGGTGATCGAACCCAGCTCCTTCTCGCGCACCACGCCCAGGGCGGTGAGCATCGCCGGGATCATGATCAGCAGCAGCGGGATCACCGCCGGCACCATGGCCTTGAGGCTCTCCACATCCGGGTTGTAGCGGAAGCGCACCTCGGTGCTCGCCGCCGCGCTGGCGGCGCTGCTGCCACTCTGCCGCGCAAGGTCGGCCAGGTAGCTGGCGTGCAGCCCCTGCACATAGCCGAGCACGGTGTTGGCGCGGGTCGGCATGGCCCCGTCGATCCACACGCCGATGGCCGGATCTGCGCCGCGCTTGAGATCGCGACCGAAGTTCGGCGGGATTTCCACCGCCAGGCTGATATCGCCGCTGCGCAGGCGCCGATCCAGCTCGTCGGGGTTCTGGATCGGCGCCTTCTCGATGAAGTAGCGCGAGCCGGCAATGTTCAGCGCATAGGCCTGGCTGGTGGTGGTCTGGTCGCGGTCGAGCACCGCAAAGGTCAGGTCCTCGACGTCCATGTTGATGCCATAGCCCATGATGAACATCAGCAGCGCGGTCCCCACCAGCGCCAGGGTCAGGCGGATCGGGTCGCGGCGCAGCTCCATGGCCTCGCGCCGTGCATAGCTGAACAGGCGCAGCCAGCTGAAGCGGTCGCTGCCCTGGTAGCGAGCAGGCTCGGCTGGCTGTTCGGCGGCAGGCGTGGCGTCGGGCACCGGCGCGCTGCCGGCGGCCTCCTCCAAGTAGGCAATGAAGGTAGCCTCCAGGGTCGGCAGGCCGCGCTTGTCGATCAGCCCCTGCGGGGTATCGCTGTCGAGCACCTTGCCGGCGTGCATCAGCGAGATGCGGTCGCAGCGCTCGGCTTCGTTCATGAAATGGGTGGAGATGAAGATGGTCACACCGTCGTTGCGCGACAGCTCCACCATCAGTTCCCAGAAGCCGTCGCGGGCCACCGGGTCGACGCCCGAGGTGGGCTCGTCGAGGATCAGGATTTCCGGCTTGTGGATCACCGCAACCGCCAACGACAGGCGCTGGCGGATGCCCAGCGGCAGGCTGTCGGGCAGCTCGTCGCGGACCTTGCCCAGGTCGAAGCGTTCGAGCATCTCCTGTACGCGCGGCTCGATCTGCTCGCGGGGGATATGGAACAGCTTGGCGTGCAGCTCGAGGTTCTGCAGCACCGTCAGCTCGGCGTACAGCGAGAACGCCTGGGACATGTAGCCGACGCGCCGGCGCGTGGCCATGTCGTTGGCGTTCACCGGCTGGCCGAACAGCGCGCAGGTGCCTTCGCTGGCCGGCAGCAGGCCGGTGAGCATCTTCATGGTGGTGGACTTGCCGCAGCCGTTGGAGCCGAGGAAGCCGAAGATTTCCCCGCGCTCGATGCGGAAACTGACGCGGTCCACGGCGACGAAGTCGCCGAAGCGGCAGGTCAGCCCCTCGGCTTCGATGGCGATCTGCGGCGCGCCGTCATGCTGCGGCCGAGGTGGAATGACCAGCCTGTGGTGGCCGGCGCGCTTGCTCTCGGGTAGCAGCGCGATGAAGGCCTCTTCGAGATTCTGCGTGCCGGTCTGCTCTCGCAACTCGGCGGGAGTACCGATGGCAAGCACCTTGCCATCGTCCATCGCCACCAGATGGTCGAAGCGCTCGGCCTCCTCCATGTAGGCGGTGGCCACCAGCACGCTCATGCCCTCGCGGCCGGCGCGGATGCGCGCGATCAGCTCCCAGAACTGGTTGCGCGACAGCGGGTCGACGCCGGTGGTGGGTTCGTCGAGGATCAGCAGGTCGGGATCGTGGATCAGCGCGCAGCACAGCCCGAGCTTCTGCTTCATGCCGCCGGAGAGCTTGCCCGCCGGGCGTTCGGCGAAGGGCGCAAGGCCGGTGCTGTGCAGCAGGTCGGCGATGCGCCGCTCGCGCTCGGTCTTGTCGTGGCCGAACAGGCGGCCAAAGAAGTCGACGTTCTCGAACACCGAGAGCGTCGGGTAGAGGTTCTTGCCCAGGCCCTGCGGCATGTAGGCGATGCGCGGACACACGGCGCGGCGGTGGCGTACGTCGCGCATGTCGCCGCCGAGCACCTGGATCTCGCCGTCCTGCATCTTCCGCGCGCCGGCCAGCAGCGCCAGCAGGCTGGACTTGCCGACGCCGTCCGGGCCGATCAGGCCGACCATGCGGTTGGCCGGGATTTCCAGGCTGACGTCGTCCACTGCGCGGGTCTGCCCATAGCGCAGCGAGACGCCAGCCAGACGGGCCACGCAGTCGGCGGCGTTCATTGCGGGACCTTGATCTGCAGCTGCGCCGGCCACTCAACCTGCGGATCGAGGCGCAGGTAGGCCATGCCCGGTACGCCGGTCTTGACGTAGGTGATGTACTTTTCCAGCAGACCCGGATCGAGGCGCGCCTTGACGCGGAACATCAGCTTCTCGCGCTCGTTGGCGGTCTCCACCGTCTTGGGCGTGAACTGCGCGACGCTGGCGACATAGGACACCTTCGCCGGGATCACGTACTCGGGCACGGCGTCGATAACCAGGTGCACTTCCTGGCCCAGCTCGACCTTGCCGGCCTGGCCCGAGGGCAGGAAGAAGGTCATGTAGACGTCGGCCAGGTCGACCATGTTGAGCAGCTTGCCACCGGCCGCCAGCACTTCGCCCGGCTGCGCCACGCGGTACTGCACGCGGCCGTTGCGCGGAGCCTTGAGCAGGCTGTCGTCGATGTCCGCCTGCAGGCGCTCGACGCTCGCGGTGGCGGCCTCGATGGCCGATTGCGCCTCGATCACCTGGGAGCGCGCGGCGGAGATTCCGGCATCGGCCGAGACCACCTGCGAACGCGCCGCGGCCAGCGCCGCCTGGGCGCTTTGCAGGGTGGCGCGGTCGTCGTCCAGTTGCTGTTGCGGCAGGGCGTTGCGCTTGACCAGTTGCTCGGTGCGGGTGAAGCGCTTCTGCGCGGCGGTCAGCTCCGCCTGGCGTTGCGCGACCACGGCTTGGGCGGTGGACTTCTCGCTGGTGCGCTGGGCTACCAGGGATTGCGCGGTGAGCTGGGCGTTCTGCGCCCGCCGCACTTCCGCCTGGGCCTGGGCGAGCTGGGCCTGGAGCACCTGGGTGTCCATTTTCGCCACCACGTCGCCGGCCTTCACGAAGTCGCCCTCGTCCACCAGGATTTCCGCCACGCGGCCGGGCAGCTTGGTGGCCACGTCGACCTCGGTGGCCTCGATGCGCCCATTGCCGCTGGCGAAACCTTCGGGCAGCCCGCTCGGCTTGAACGTCTGCCAGGCCAGCGCGGCGAGCACGGCCACCACCAGCACCGCGAGACCGCGGGTGCGCCAGCTTTTTGCGTTTCCTGTCATCCGATTTCCCCTTGTCCAGGCGCTCGAATTCGAGCGGATCATGAGGGGATGTTCGGCGAGCAGCGGCAAAAGAGGCTTGATTCAAGTCAGGCACGCGCCGGAAATTTCCTACGCACCTTGTGACGCGGGGCTTTCAGCCCGGCATTGCGACGCGCGGCCGCAGCGGGGCGCCGGAGCGCCTGCATGAGTCGTGTTCATGCAGGCGGACGGCGGTGGAGGTCAGGGTTGGACGATCAGGTTGTTGAACAGCAGGTCGTCCACCAGGGGCTTGCCCTCTTCCTGCTGGAGCGCGGTCTGTACCTGCTTGAGGGCCTCCTGGCGGAGCTTCTCCTTGCCGTCGACGCTGCCGAGGGACTCGTCGGTCTGCTGCGAGAACAGCATCACCAGCTGGTTGCGGATCAGCGGCTCGTGGTGCTCGACCTTCTCGGAGGCCTCCTTGCCGGTGACCTTCAGCGCGATGTCGGCCTTGAAGTACTTCAGGCGCGGGCCGCTGCCGTAGTTGCCCACCAGCGCCGGAGTGAGGTCGACGAACACGGGCTTGTTGGCGTCTTCCGCCTTGCCCTCGCCGGACTCGGAAGCCGTGGAAAAGGGGCTGAAGGAAATGACCAGCAACAGGGCGAGGAAAGCTCTCAAGGCGATGTCTCCGGATTCGATGGGCAAAGGATAGCCACACTCGCGCCGCCGCCCAAGCTATATCGGGGCATAAGCCCAGGCCATGGTGATTTGCCCCCTCTGCCGGCGCTCCTACACTGGCCCTCTACTGACAAAGAATCTCCAACGGAGTGCGTCCTCATGAAAGCCGTGCTGTGCAAAGCCTTCGGCCCCGCCGAAACCCTGGTGCTGGAAGACATCGCCAGCCCCGAGCCGAAGAAGAACGAAGTCCTGCTGCAGGTTCATGCCGCCGGGGTGAACTTCCCCGACACGCTGATCATCGAGGGCAAGTACCAGTTCAAGCCGCCCTTCCCGTTCTCCCCGGGTGGCGAAGCCGCCGGGGTGGTTGGCGCAGTCGGTGAAAAAGTCAGCCATGTGAAGCCCGGCGACCGCGTGATGGCGCTGACCGGCTGGGGCAGCTTCGCCGAGGAAGTGGCGGTACCCGGCTACAACGTGATGCCGATCCCCGATGGCATGGACTTCCCCAGCGCCGCCGCCTTCGGCATGACCTATGGCACCTCCATGCACGCCCTCAAGCAGCGCGCCAATCTGCAGCCGGGCGAGACCCTGCTGGTGCTCGGCGCGTCGGGCGGCGTGGGCCTGGCGGCGGTGGAGATCGGCAAGGCCATGGGCGCCAAGGTCATCGCCGCCGCCAGCAGCGACGCCAAGCTGGAAGTGGCCAAGGCCGCCGGCGCCGACGTGCTGATCAACTACAGCGAAGGCAGCCTGAAGGACAAGCTCAAGGAAATCACCGGCGGCCAGGGCGTGGACGTGATCTACGACCCGGTGGGCGGCGACCTGTTCGAAGAAGCCTTCCGCTCCATCGCCTGGAACGGCCGCATGCTGGTGGTGGGCTTCGCCAGCGGCACCATCCCGGCGCTGCCGGCCAACCTCACCCTGCTCAAGGGCGCCTCCCTGGTCGGCGTGTTCTGGGGCTCCTTCGCCCAGCGCCAGCCGCAGGACAACGCGGCGAACTTCCAGCAGCTGTTCGCCTGGTTCGCCGAGGGCAGGATCAAGCCGCTGGTGTCGCAGACCTATCCGCTGGAGCAGGCGGCGGATGCGATCAATCACCTGGGCCAGCGCAAGGCGGTGGGCAAGGTGGTGGTGACTGTTCGCTGATTGCTTCTCGCGCCATGAAAAAGCCCCGTTGATGCGGGGCTTTTTCATGCCTACGAGGGGGCACCGGCGCTGGGCAGTTCGCGAGCAAGCTCGCTCCTACGAAAAGCGCTCCGCAGCTGGGCGTGGCTGTAGGAGCGAGCTTGCTCGCGAACAACCGGCCACGCCGAACCATCAGGACCATAGGGCGCATAACGCGCCAGCGTCATCCGCCGCGGTGGCATCGGCGTATAACCCGTTCCGGGTTATACGCCCTACGTACAGGCTCTGTCTCTGGCTTCCAGATAAACATCCACGCGCGCCGAATGCCCCGTTCAGGAGGCCTCGTTGAACTGGAATTTCAGGGGTTGAGCGGCATGGATGCCGCGAGAGCCGCGATGGGCCAGGGATGGCCCTTCGCGGCGTGCCCCTGAAATTTCAGTTCAACGAGGGTATTTTTCGCCCCAAGCGAAAAACCGAATGTCCGGGGCAAGACCTTTTGGTTCCTTTTGGGGCGTTTGCCAAAAGGGACTCGCCCGAGGGGGCGAAACAAGAAGTCGGGGCGTATACCGAAGCTGCGCGGGAACACCCAAGCCAACGCAGAAGACCTGCAACACCAGCGCAAAAGGGAATGCCGGCCCTCCCGGCGGATCGCGTGCATGGCCCGCTCGTACAATGGGTACCGGCGTTGGGCGGTTCGCGAGCAAGCTCGCTCCTACAGTCTCGCTCAACTACGGAGCGCTCTTCGTAGGAGCGAGCTTGCTCGCGAACAACCGGCCAAGGCGGACTATCAGGAATACAACGCCTTGAACTGCTCCCGCAGCACGTTCTTCTGCACCTTGCCCATCACGTTGCGCGGCAGCGCGTCGACCACCATTACCCGCTTGGGTTGCTTGAAGCGCGCCAGCTTGCCGTCGAGCGCGGCGAGCACCTGTGCCTCGCTCGGCGCCTGGCCCTTGCTGGCCACCAGCACGGCGGTCACGCCCTCGCCGAAGTCCGGGTGCGGCACGCCGATCACCGCTGACTCGGCCACGCCGGGCAGGGTGTCGAGGATTTCCTCCAGTTCCTTGGGATACACGTTGAAGCCGCCGCTGATGATCATGTCCTTGTTGCGGCCGACGATCTGCACGTAGCCCTTGTCGTCGACGAAGCCGATGTCGCCGGTCATGAAGTAGCCGTCCGCGCGCAGTTCCTCGGCGGTCTTTTCCGGCATCCGCCAGTAGCCCTGGAACACGTTCGGCCCACGCACTTCGATCATCCCCGGCTCGCCCTGGGGCAGCAGCGTCGGCTCGCCCCTGGCCGGATCGGTGATACGCAGCTCGACGCCCGGCAGCGGGAAGCCGACGGTGCCGGCGATGCGCTCGCCGTCCAGCGGGTTGGAGGTGTTCATGCCGGTCTCGGTCATGCCGTAGCGTTCGAGGATGGCCATGCCGGTGCGCTCGGAGAATGCCTTGTGCGTCTCGGCGGTGAGCGGCGCGGAGCCGGAGATGAACAGGCGCATGTGCGCCACCGCCTCGCGAGTCAGGCCGGGTTGGTCGAGCAGGCGGGTGTAGAAGGTCGGCACGCCCATCAGCAGGTTTACCTGCGGCAGCAGCTTGAGCATCTGCGCGGCGTCGAACTTGCCCAGGAAGAGCATCGAGCCGCCGGCCATCAGCAGGCTGTTGCAGGCGACGAACAGACCGTGGATGTGGAAGATCGGCAGCGCGTGGAGCAGCCAGTCCTCGGCAGTGATCTTCCAGGCATCCACCAGTGCGCGGGCGTTGGAGACCAGGTTGCCATGGCTGATCATCGCGCCCTTGGAACGCCCGGTGGTGCCGGAGGTGTAGAGGATCGCGGCGAGGTCGGAAGCGGCACGCTCGACATCGGCAAAGCGCCCCGGCTTGCCGTGCACCCGCGCCATCAGCGAGCCGTCGCCAGCATCGCCCAGGGTCTCCACGTGCGCCACGCCACTGACCTTCGCCAGCTCGCGGGCCTGGGCCTCGAAGGCCGGGGCGCAGACGAACAGCGAGGGCTCGGCGTCGTCGAGGAAGTAGCGCAGCTCCTCACCGGTGTAGCCGCTGTTGAGCGGCAGGTAGACCGCGCCGACGCGCAGCACGGCGAGGTAGAGCATCACCGTCTCGGGGCTCTTGTCGACCTGCACGGCGACGCGGTCGCCCGGCTGCACGCCGAGTTCCACCAGCGCGTGGGCGAACTGCGAGGTGCTGCGCAACATGTCGGCGTAGCTGTAGCCGCCGCCGTCCGGGGTGCGGATGAAGGGCTTGGAAAGGTCGCTGGGCAGGTGTTTGCCGACTTCGGCGAAAAGGCTCTGGTTCATGCGGAGGTCCTAGCGTTTTGTTTTCGCCGTCAGGGTGGCCAGCTTGCGCACCTCGGCCGAGGCCGTGACCGCGCCCTGGTTGGCGTAGGCTTCGTGGTTCTTTTCGATCTGGCGCAGTTCGTAGCGGTAATTGACCATCAGCCCGGCAGCCTGGCGCAGGCCGCTGGCGGAGAGGTCGCCGCGCCAGTTCAGGCGTTCCAGGCGGGCGCCGTTGCCCAGGTGGAAGCGCGCCACCGGGTCCAGCGGAAAACCCGCGCCGTTGCGGGCATGCAGGAAGTATTCGGCGGCCAGCGCCAGCATCGGTTGCTCGGTGCGGGGCGGCGGCGCGGCGTCGGGCTTGAGCGCCTTGAGCAGCTCGGCGGCAGCCGCGCCCAATTGTGGGTCGTCGCCCAGGCTGTCTAGCCAGCGGCGAAAGCCGGGCACCGGCGACAGGGTGACGAACTGGCGCAGGCCGGGAATCTCCCGCGCCAGCTCCTCCACCACCTGCTTGATCAGGAAGTTGCCGAAGGAGATGCCGCGCAGGCCGTCCTGGCAGTTGCTGATGGAGTAGAACACTGCGGTGTCCGGCTCCTCCGCCGGCTGGGCTTGCGCACCGGGCTCCAGGATGTCCGCGATGGCCCCGGGCATAGCACGGGTCAGCGCCACCTCGACGAAGATCAGCGGCTCGTCGGCCAGGGCCGGGTGGAAGAAGGCAAAGCAGCGCCGGTCGGCCGGCTGCAGGCGGCTGCGCAGGTCGTCCCAGTCCTTGATGGCGTGGACGGCCTCGTACTGGATGATCTTTTCCAGGATCGACGCCGGGGTCGACCAGTCGATGCGCCGCAGCACTAGGAAGCCCCGGTTGAACCAGGAGGCCAGCAGGTGCTGCAGGTCGTGGTCAACGGCCGCCAGTTCCGGCCTGGCCTTGAGTTCCTGCAGCAGCAGGCGGCGCATGGCGATCAGCTCGGCGGTGCCGCCGGGCGCCTGGTTGAGGCGGCGGAACAGCTCCTGGCGCGGTGGCTCGCTGGCCTCGAACAATGCCGTGGTGTTGGCCGACGAAGGCTCGTCGAGATAGCGCTGGCAGGCTAGTGCGAGTGCGTCGTGGGGCGGTGCGAACTCCGTCAGCAGGGTGTCGAAGAAGGCCTTCTGCTGCTCCGGCGGACAGTCCCGGTAGGCGCACAGGACCTGCTGCGCCAGGGCCACGCCCGAGGCTTCGCCGTGGCTGGAAATCAGCTTGTGGCAAGCCTGCGCCAGCGCCTGGGCATTGCCCGGCGCCGGCTCGCGCGACTCCAGCAATTGCCGGCCGCGCTCGGTGATGCTCTGCAGCAGTTCCTGGAAGAAGCTGATGTTCATGCGTCCCCCTCAGCTTGTGGATAACGGAGTTACACCCCCGCCAGCATGGGCGGCGGGCAGCGCTGGTACCAGCGCGAGGCCTGCTCGTAGGCATGGGCCAGTTGC
Source organism: Pseudomonas sp. Pseusp97 (assembly GCF_047304025.1). Taxonomy (NCBI): domain Bacteria; kingdom Pseudomonadati; phylum Pseudomonadota; class Gammaproteobacteria; order Pseudomonadales; family Pseudomonadaceae; genus Pseudomonas; species Pseudomonas sp. Pseusp97. The sequence continues at coordinate 15,256 of NZ_JBGLYK010000128.1, forward strand.
AGCACGGCCATGTCGGCCTGGTGCCTGCCGATGATCTGCAGGCCCATGGGCAGGCCCTGCTCATTGAAGCCCACCGGCACGTTGGCCGCCGGGCAACCGGACAGGGTGGCCGGGATCACCACTTCCATCCAGCGGTGGTAGGTGTCCATGGCCTTGTCGGCGATTTCCTTCGGCCAGTCCCAGGTCTTGTCGAACGGGAACACCTGGGCGCTGGGCAACAGCAGGTAGTCGTAGCACTCGAACAGTTTGCTGATCGCACGGTACCAGTCGCTGCGTGCGGCGGAGGCGCGGAATACGTCCATGGCCGAGAGCTTCAGGCCGTTCTCTACTTCCCAGATCGCCTCGGGTTTGAGCAGCTCGCGCTTGGCCGGGTCGCTGTAGGCGGCACCGAGGGAGCCGGCGACCATCCAGTGCCGCAGGGTGCGCCAGGTGTCCCACAGCCGCTCCGGCGAGAAGCCCATGGCGGTCTCCTCGACGTGGCAGCCGATGGCTTCGAAGTCGGAAAAGGATTGGCGGCACAGCTCCAGCACGCCCTTCTCCATGGGCAGGTAACCGCCCAGGTCGCCCAGCCAACCCAGGCGCGCGCCCTTGAAGTCGCGCTCCAGCCGGCCGGCGAACTGCTCGCCGCTCTCGGCGATGGACAGCGGTGCGCGAGCATCGCCACCGGCCTGTACCGACAGCAGCAGCGCGACGTCGCGCACGCTACGGCCCATCGGGCCTTCGTAACCGAGCTGGTCGATGAACAGGTCGGCGCTGTCGTCGAAGGGCACGCGGCCCTGTGACGGGCGCATGCCGATGATGTTGTTGAAGGCCGCCGGGTTGCGCAGCGAGCCCATCATGTCGCTGCCGTCGGCCACCGGGACCATCTGCAGCGC
>NZ_JBGLYK010000129.1:0-16130 GCF_047304025.1 Pseudomonas sp. Pseusp97
GTAGGAGCGAGCTTGCTTGCGAACGGATTTCCCGGCTATGCCGGCGTCAAGCGGTTCGCGAGCAAGCTCGCTCCTACGAAGAGCCTCACCGACGCGCACGACAGGAATGAAAAAGCCGCCCGAAGGCGGCTTTTTCGTGGGGCAACGACAGCGTCTATTACTTCTCGGCAGCGCTGCGCAGGCCCTTCAGGGTGTTCATCGGCGCATCGACCACGAAGCTGTTGGCCAGCCAGGACGGAATGCTGCCACCCGGCTCGGTCTGCACCTGGTAGGTCACTTCGGTCACGCCGGCGCCCTTGGGCACCAGCTTCCACTCGCCGATCAGCTTCGGCACGCGGATTTCGCCCTTCTCTTCCGGGATATAGGTCGGCTCGGCCTTCAGGTGACGGATCAGGCCGCCATCAGCGGTCTTCTCGGTGGTCACGTGGATCACCACGTCGCGACCGGTCACCGGCCAGGGCATGTCGATCTTCGAGTAGGTCCAGGAATCGTCGCCTTCGTGCTTGAGCAGGCGCATCTCGGCGCACGCGTGGATCCACTTGCAGGAGCCGGCCACGTCCTCCTGCAGGGCGTTGATCTTGGCCACATCGGCCTTGATGTCGACGACGCCACGGTAGGCCTTGTACTTGGAGCCCGCCACGGGGCTGAGGAAGACCTTCACACCGTCGTCTTCCTTCTCCAGCTTCCAGTCTTCAGCCAGGGCAGTACCGGCAAAGCCCATCACGGCAGTGGCCAGCAGGGTCATACGCAATACACCACGCATCGTCTTACCTCTCTTTATTCTTGATCTTGTGGGGGCCGGCAATCGCGCCGCCCCTTTGCAATCCGCGGTCTTGAGCGGGTCGGGGCGTCAGTATGGACCGCGAAAACGTGACTTCCAAGTCACATCAGGCAGCAGTGATGCGTTCCCACTCGGTGAGTATCCGCAGGGCCTGCTCGTTGCTGCTGCCGCAGGCATCGGCGTCCGCATCGAAGGCCGCGCAGACCTTTGGACGCCGCGAGTCGCCGAATAGTTTGCACAGATTGCGTTCGTCCAGTTGCACGCAGCGCACACCGGCCGGCTTGCCGTCTGGCATGCCGGGGATGGGCGAGGAAATCGACGGCGCGATGCAGCAGGCGCCGCAGCCGATACGGCATTCCATGGATGAACTCTCTATGGGCGATCGACAAGCAGAGGGGGAAAAGCCCGGCAGCCCTGCTTGCACAGCCGCCGTCAGAAATTGGCCGCCGAGCATATAGCCCGCCGGCCATTCCGCCAAGCTGGCCGGATCAGCGGGAATTCCCGCCACCGCCAGCGCATCAGCGCCGGCCTGGCGGCTTCGAACAGGCGATCACGCCAGACCGGGGCCGGCGCGCCGGATGCCTGCAATCCCAGCGTCAATCCCCCCGCTCGCGTCGATCAGGAACAGGATCGCTCCGGCGCCCCTTGGCTGTCGGGCGGAGCTCCACTAGGCTCACGCACAGTCCCCCACTGGAGCCTCTGCCATGCCGGTCTGGCTGCAAACCGCCGTTCTTCTGTCGCTTTCCAATCTGTTCATGACCTTCGCCTGGTACGGCCATCTGAAGACCCTGAACAGCAAGCCGTGGATCATCGCCGCGCTGGTCAGCTGGGGCATTGCGCTGTTCGAGTACCTGCTGCAGGTACCGGCCAACCGGATCGGTTACACGGTGATGTCGGTGGGGCAACTGAAGATCATGCAGGAAGTCATCACGCTGGCGGTCTTCGTGCCATTCAGCGTGTACTTCATGCAGCAACCTCTGAAGCTCGACTATCTCTGGGCCGGCTTGTGCCTGTTGGGCGCGGTGTACTTCATCTTCCGCGCCTGAAGCGAACCAGGCGCTACTCGCAGGAAGGAACGACTCAGGACTCCGGCGAGTCCTGAAGGCGGGTGATCAGGCTCGAGGTATCCCAGCGCCCGCCACCGGCGGCCTGCACCTCGGCGTAGAACTGGTCGACCAGCGCCGTCACCGGCAGCTTGGCGCCATTGCGGCGAGCCTCATCGAGCACGATGCCCAGATCCTTGCGCATCCAGTCCACCGCGAAGCCGAAGTCGAAGCGACCTTCCAGCATGCTCTGGTGACGGTTCTCCAACTGCCAGGATTGCGCGGCCCCCTTGCTGATCACCTCCATCGCCGCCATGCCGTCGAGGCCGGCGCTCTGGGCGAAGTGCAGCGCCTCCGACAATCCCTGCAGCAAACCGCCGACGCAGATCTGGTTGACCATCTTGGTCAGCTGGCCGCTGCCCACCGGGCCCATGCGCCGCACCATGCGTGCGTAGGTCGCGATCACCGGCTCGGCGCGGGCGTAGATATCGGCATCGCCACCGACCATCACCGTCAGCGCGCCATTCTCGGCGCCGGCCTGGCCACCGGAAACCGGCGCATCGAGAAAGCCCAGCTCACGCTCGGCCGCCGCTACCGCCAGCTCACGGGCCACTTCGGCGGAAGCGGTGGTGTGGTCCACCAGCACGGACCCGGGCTGCATGCCGGCCAGTGCGCCCTCCTCTCCCAGCACCACGCTACGCAGGTCGTCATCGTTACCCACGCAGCACATCACGAAGTCGGCCCATTGCGCCGCCTCACGCGGGGTCTGCGCCGCACGGCCGCCGAACTGCCGGCCCCACTGCACGGCGCGGCTCGCGGTACGGTTGTAGACGCACACCTCATGCCCTTCGCGGGCCAGATGCCCGGCCATGGGGTAACCCATCACGCCCAGGCCGATGAATGCCACTTTCGCCATCGCGGTCCCCTTGTCAGCAGAAGGCGCTCAGCCTAGCGCGGTTTGCCGGTCGCGCAAACGCCTTCCATACTCGATCCGAACCCAACCACGAGCACCGACTATGCCCCACTGGCTGGTGATCGATCTGGAAGCCACCACCGAGGAAGGCGGCTGGCCGGTCGAGGAAATGGAGATCATCGAAATCGGCGCGAGCCTGGTGGCCGAGGCCGACGGGCGCGAGCTGGACCATTTCCAGCGGTTCGTCCGCCCGCAGCGGCGCCCGCTGTTGACGGCCTTCTGCCGCGAACTCACCCACATCACCCAGGCCAACGTCGATGCCGCCGCACCGCTGCACGAGGTCTGGCCACAGTTCGAACGCTGGCTCGCCCAACACAGCCCACGCCTGGCCGGCTGGACCAGCTGGGGCGACTACGACCGCCATCAGCTCGAGCTGGAATGGCGCCGCCAGCACCTGGACAGCCACCTGTCCCGCGTGCCCCACGTGAACCTCAAGCAGCGCTTTGCCCAGGCCCGCCAGCTCAAGCGCCCGGTGGGCCTGAACGCCGCGCTGCACCTGGCCGGGCTGCACTTCCAGGGCCAGCCTCATCGCGCCCTGGAAGACGCCCGCAATACCGCTCGCCTGCTACCGCTGACACTGCCCGTCGCCGGCTGACAGCACTCATCCATCACTGACCGCACGGTCGCCGGCCTCGCTCTAGTGACGGGGCCTGCGGCCTTGGGCATACTGGCGGGCCCTTTTTCACCCCTCTAGCAGGAGAAGCCCATGTTCAAGGTCAACGAGTACTTCGACGGCACCGTCAAATCCATCGCCTTCGACATGGCCGCAGGCCCCGCCACCATTGGCGTGATGGCTCCCGGCGAATACGAATTCGGCACCAGCCAGCTGGAGGTGATGCACGTCGTCGCCGGCGCGCTGACCGTCAAGCTGCCGGGCAGCGACAACTGGGAAACTTTCGAAGGCGGCAGCAACTTCACCGTGCCGGCCAACAGCAAGTTCCAGCTGAAAGTCGCCCAGGACACCGCCTACCTCTGCGAATACCGCTGAGTTCGGTGCGTGATGAAAAACCGGCCCTGGTGGCCGGTTTTTTGTTGCCCGCAGATCGGCCTGCCCTTGTAGGAGCGAGCTTGCTCGCGAAGCTTTTCCCGGCAGTCCTGCGCTGAGGCGGTTCGCGAGCAAGCTCGCTCCTACCAAGAGCTGAAGCAGGTCTGCAGGCCAGCTTCGAGATCCGCCCGCAACCCCGCATCCTTCTCCGCGATGAACACCAGCCGCGAGCCCTGCGCCGCCTCGGCCATCGTGGCCGGGCGCAGCTGATAGCGTCCGCCCACATACTGCAGCCAGACCGCCTCGCCCTGCCCGGCCAGGCGGATCAGTCCCTTGAGACGCAGCAGGCCACGCGGCAGGCTTTCCAGCCAGCCCTTCAAGCGCACACCCTCAAAGGCCGCCTCGCCCTGCCAGCTCCAGCTGTCGAACAGCTCGCCATGGTCGATGCCTTCCTGCGCATGGGGCCGGAGCTTGCGCGATGGCTCACCGAGCAGCAGCTCATCGGGAATCTGCGCCTGGATGGTCTCCAGCACCCTCGCGCCATGCCCAAAGCGCTCACGCTGTCTGGCGCGCTCGTCGACGTCCAGCAGGTCGCACTTGTTCAGCAGCAACAGGTCCGCCGCTGCCGCCTGCATGCGCTCCAGCCGGGCGTACTCGCCTTCGAGCGGATCGCGCCGAGCGCCGTCGACGACGGTGAGCACCGCGTCCAGATGCAGGCGCCGGCGCAGTTTCGGGTAGCCCAGCGTCTGCACGATACGCTGCGGGTCGGACACCCCGCTGCATTCGATCACCACCTGTTCCAGCGGCGGGTGCATGTTTGCCAGGCGCTCCAACTGGGCCAGCAGGTCATCCTGCACACTGCAGCAGATGCAGCCATTCTCCAGGCTGTATACCGCCTCGGTCTGCTCGGCGATCATCCCGGCGTCGATGTTCAGCTCGCCGAAGTCATTGACGATCACCGCCAGGCGCCGGCCTTCGCAGCGCTCCAGCAGGTTACGCAGCAACGTGGTCTTGCCCGCGCCGAGGAAGCCGGCGACCACCGTCACCGGGATGCTCGCGGCGTTCATGCGTTGACGCCTTCGATGCGCGGCGGCTCGCCCTGCCACACTGCAGCCAGGGCCGTGTCGCTGAACTGGCCAAGGCGGTCGTACACCGGCCGCCCCTCGACGAAGGTGAGCTGCACCTCGGTGCGATGGATGAAGTTGCGCGCCGGCTGCGCGAAGAGGTTGCGGTCGAGGACGATGAAGTCCGCCGACTTGCCCGCCTCCAGGCTGCCGGTGAGCTTTTCCAGGCCCATGGCATAGGCGCCATTGAGCGTCGCCACGCGGATCGCCTGCTCCAGGCTGATCGGCTCGCCGAAGCAGGCCGGGTCGTCATTCCAGGGGTTCTGCCGGGTCACCAGGGTTTCCAGCGCCAGCCAGGGGTCGATGGACGCCACCGGCCAGTCCGTGCCGAACACCGCGATGCCGCCGGCGGCCAGCACGCCCTTGAAGTCGTAGATGCGCTTGAGCCGGTCCGCGCCGTAGCCCGAGCGCGCGCCGCTGGCAAAGGGCGTCGGGTACCAGGCCGCCGGGGAGAACTCCGCGATCACTTCCAGCTCGCGGAAGCGCTTGAGGTTGCCCGGATGCAGGATGGTGCTGTGCGCACACTGGTGGCGCACGCCGCTGAAACCGTTGCGCCGGCGCGCCTCGGCCACCGCGTCGAGGAACACATCGGACGCCGCGTCGCCGGTGCAGTGGGCGATGACGCGGATGCCACGGCGGTCCATGTCCACCACCATGTCGGTGATGTGCTCGGGCGTCAGGTTGAGTTTGCCGCGCCAGGCGTCCTCACCTGGCCAGGGTGTAATCAGGAAGGAAGAGCGCGGCTCCACCGTGCCGTCGAAGTGGAACTTCACCGCATTCGCCGACAGCCGCGAGCTGCGGTAGTAATGACGCTCGCCGCTGAGCAGCTCCCAGCGGCGACGTACCGGGAAGATGTCGTCCTGCCAGCTGATCGCCGCCTCCACGCGCAGGGTCAGTTGCCCGGCATCGTCGAGGTACTTCAGGGCGTCCAGGCGGTTTTCGCAGACATGCAGGTACTTGGCCGCCGTGACCCCGCGCGAGCTCTGGAAGTGCACGCCCTCGCGGTAGGACTGGCGCAGCACCTTGGCCGGGGTCGGCGGCATGGCGGCGTGGATCAGCGCATAGGCGCCATCGATCATCAGGCCGTTGGGTTCGCCGGTCAGTTCGTCGCGCTCCAGGTAGCCGTTGCGCGGGTCGGCGGTGCTGGCATCGATGCCGGCCAGCTCCAGCGCGCGCGAGTTGACCATCATGGTGCCCCACATGCGGTCGAGCAGCGCCACGGGGCGATCCGGCAGGATGCTGTCGAGCCACTCGCGGCCCGGCTTCAGCCCGGCCTCGCGGAAGGTGTAGCGCACCCAGTACTGGCCGTAGACCCAGCCGTCGCCGGGGTGGCTGTCGGCGTAGTCGCGAATGGCTTTCGCCAATTGATCCGGGGTCGGGTCCTCGATGCCGACGTCCAGGTCGTCGGCGTAGCGCGGATTGAGTGCCAGGTCCGGGTGGGTGTGCATGTCGTGCAGGCCGGGCATGCAGAACGCGCCTTCAAGGTCGCGCACCAGCGTCTCCGGGCCGATCAGGTGCTCCATGTCCTCGTGCCGGCCTACCGCCAGCAACCGGCCATCGCGGATGGCCACGGCCTCGGCCCAGGGCTGGGCGGGATCGAGGGTATAGAAGCAGCCGTTATGCAGCAGCAGTTCAGCGAAGCGGTCGCTGGGGGAATGGGAGGAGCGGAAACGGTCCGGAGCGGTCATGGCAGGCCCTTGTTGTTCTTGTTCGTGGAAGCAGTATAGGGCTCGGCTTAGGGTCACCGATTAGCATAAGATGACAACTCACTAGCACAAGACGACAGCTTGAGGCTGAGCCATGCCGACCGCGTCCTTCGACATCGATTACGCCGCCCGCCAGTTGTTCCGCCACTTCCTCGACGAGTGGCGCGCCCGGCCCACCCTGCCGCCGCTGGCGCCTTTGCTGGGTGGACTCGGGCTGCCCGGCAACAGCGAAGAGGCGGCTGCCGGGATGAACTTCGCCCGCTATTACCGGCTGTTGCAGCAGGCCGCCGGGCTGCTCGGCCCGAGCGAGTTCTTCCTGCGCCTGGGCCAGCGCTACAACCTCTATGACCTGGGGGTGATCGGCTACGCGCTGATCAGCGCGGCCAATCTGCGGCGCTCCTGGGACATCTCCCTCGGCCAGCCGTCGAGCCTGATGCCGCACCCGATCCACACCCAGCGCGAGGCAGTCGGCGAGCACATCCGACTCACGCTGCAGCTGCCGCCCTTCGGCGAGGTGGAGCGCATCGCCCTCTGCGAGGAATGGCTGAGCAGCACCTGGCGCTGGCTGTGCCAGCGCCTGCCGGACCTGGAAACCTGCGCCGGCATGCAGCTGCACCTGCCCTACCCGCCGCCAGCCCATGCGGACTTGTACGGCGAACTCTTCCCGGGCCCCTGCCGCTTCAATGCCGAGCAGGCCCAGCTGTGGATACCGAAGGCATTCCATGACCAGCCCTTCTCCACCGCCAACCCGTCGGTGAGCCGGCTGTGCCAGGCGCAGGGCGCAGCGACCCTGGCCAGCTTCGAGCGTGGCCACGCGCTGCCGGACGATGTGCGCTATTACCTGCTGCAGAATGCGCGCATCCCACTGCCGGACCTGGCGCAGACCGCCGCCTGGCTGCGCCTGCCCCCACATACGCTGCAGCGCCGGCTGCGCGAGCATGGGCTGAGCTTCAAGGCAATAGTGCTGGAAGTGCGCATGGCGCTGGCCCAACGCTATCTGCTGGCCAGCCGGATGGCCCTGCAGGAGATCGCCTTCCTGCTCGGCTACGAACACGTCACCAGCTTCCACCGGGCTTTCCAGCGATTCACCGGGACGACGCCGGAGCGTTTCCGCGTCAATGGAGGAAAAGAGCAGCCGTAGGGCGGATAACGCTGTCGCGTTATGCGCCCTACGCGCCCACCCGCGTAAAACAATCGCGGACAGAGTCCGCTCCTACCTGAAAGATTGTGCCGAGGCATGCCCTCTCCCCCGCCCGAGCCAGCTGACGCCTTGGTTTCAACCTGCACCATACGGTCCCCTCTCCCTTCGGAGCGGGGCGCGCAGCCAGGGTTAGGGAGAGGGCAAATCCAAAGCTCGAACTATCAGAAGAAGACAGTTGCCCCTACGCAGGGGGTTCTGCGTAGGAGCGGACTCCGTTCGCGATCGGGTCGCCTGTATGCTCAGGCTTCCTTCTCGCAATTGATCATCCACGGCACCCCGAAGCGGTCTTCAACGGCGCCAAACAGCTCGGCCCAGAAGGTCTGCTCCAGCGGCATGGCGACCTTGCCGCCCTTGCCGAGGGCTTCGAAGAGGCGCCGCGCCTCGGCCTTGGTGTCGACATTGAGGGTAATCGACACGCCCTTCACGCCTTCGTACTGACCGCATTGCGGCGAGGCGTCCGAGCCCATCAGCACGTGGCCGTCCACTTCCAGGCGCACATGGATCACCCGGTTCTTCAGCGCCTCGGGCATGTCCTCGCAGCCCGGTGCGTCGGAGAAGCGCATCAGAGCCGGCAGGTCGGCGCGCAACACTTCGGCGTAATAATGGAAGGCTTCTTCGCAGTTGCCGTCAAAGACCAGGTAGGCATTCATCAACATGGCGGTGTCCTCCAGATTCAGGATTTGCTGGCGATTTCGGCGCGCAGGCGTTCTTCCTGCTCGCGCAGTTCAGGGGTGAATTCGGCGCCGAAGTCCTCGGCCTCGAAAATCTGTCGGATCTCGATCTCGGACTCGCCGTCGAACGGGTTGGGCGAGCGCTTGACCCAGTCGATGCACTCCTGCAGCGACGCGGTCTGCATGATCCAGAAGCCGGCGATCAGCTCCTTGGTCTCGGCGAACGGGCCGTCGATCACCTGCCGCGACGCGCCGTCGAAGCGCACCCGCGCGCCTCTCACGCTGGGGTGCAGGCCTTCGCCAGCCAGCATCACTCCGGCCTTCACCAGTTCCTCGTTGTAGGCCCCCATGGCGGCGAGCAGCTCTTCCTTGGGCATCACACCGGCTTCGGAGTCGGCGGTGGCTTTGACGATCACCATGAAACGCATGGTCTTTCTCCTCTTGTTGTCATCTTCAGCGTGGCGGCCGGTTGCTTCCGGTTCCTGACTAATAGTCGAAGGGCGTGACGGCAGATCGACAGGCCAGGCGAAATTATTTTCGAGCGGTCTTGCGGGGGCCTTGAGCATAGGTCGCGCGGAAGCTCCCAGCCGGCGATATGGGAAAATTCGCTCTGGACGCACCGGCTTGGCGCCATTAGAACGTGCCGCTCAGCAAACTCCAGGCACTCCCATGCAGGTCCAGCTCATCCCCGTCGTTGAATTGTTCTATCTGGTCGACTCCGTTGCGCTTCCCGCCAACGGGCCTTACTGGGAGCACGTCGCAAGCTGGCGGGAATACCATGAGCGCAACCTGCGGGCCAACGGCTTCAGCCCGCGGCTTCGGCCCTACCTGCCGGGCAGTGCGTTCCATCGCATTGCCGACCTGAGCGACGCGGACATCTCGCGCCTGATCCGGTTGCACTGCGCCGAGGGCCTGAAAGGTTCGGCGGACTGGCGACAGGTTCCGCCCCTCTCCGGCGGCTATGTACTGCGGGTCGGCGCCGTCGACGTGCTGTTCCCGCAATGCTGCAGCGACCTGGGCGACCTGCGGAGCTGGAAGCGCATCGCCGCCGGCAAGGGGGCCTACCTGTACAGCGGACATCCCTCGCCCGATATCAACCAGCACAACCAGTCCGCCAGCTTCGACTTCAACGGGCCGGGCGAGGCCTTCACCCCGCCGCCGCCCCTGCATTCGGTCACCGTGCCGCTGTCCATGCTGACCCAAGCCGTGCAGGCGGCCGACCGCGAACTGAGGATATTCGCGGCCCGCCTGGAGCTGCTGAACGCCAACCATTCCCTCGGCATACCCGGCATCGAAGCCCTGCTCATCCACGGACACTGACATCCCGCTCTGGACAGCTGCGGCCGTGCTCCCTAGATTCAGTCCTTTTCGCACGACACGGAGCATCGCCCCATGAGCCTGGAATCGGTTCGCGCCTTCTTCGCCGAAAACGCCCCCGACATTGCCATCATCGAGCTGGAAACCAGCACCGCCACCGTCGCCCTGGCCGCCGAGGCCCACGGCGTGGAACCGGGCCGCATCGCCAAGACCCTGTCCCTGCGGGTAGGCGAGCGCACCGTGCTGGTGGTCGCGCGCGGCGATGCACGGCTGGACAACCGCAAGCTCAAGGAAGCCTTCGGCGGCAAGGCCAAGATGCTCGGCGCCGAGGAAGTGGTGGAACTGACCGGGCATCCGGTAGGCGGCGTCTGCCCGTTCGGCCTGGCGACACCGCTGCCGGTGTATTGCGATGTGTCGCTGCAGGCCTTCGACGAGGTGCTGCCGGCAGCAGGCGCGGTGCACAGCGCAGTGCGGATCGAGCCGCAGCGCATGGCACAACTGGTGGCGGCGGATTGGATCGATGTTTGTCAGGAATTGGCCTGACCCTCGATACCGCGCCCTGTAAAGCAGGTGGAAGCGCCCCAGTCCATGCCCGCCGCCCGTGAGCGAGCGCATCGCGCCAGCGCCCGCCGGTGATACCGAGCCATCCGCGACGGATTTCGCGGACAAGGTCCGCTCCTACCTGCAGTTTCGCACCGGGGTCCGCCCTGTTCCCCGCCTCACACCACCGCACCTTCCGCTGGCTGCTCCAGCACCGCCACCACGGCGCTGCCGACGATCAACAGGATACCGACCAACGACAGCAGGCCGAGCACCTCGCCCCAGATCACGTAGCCGAACAGGCTCGCCCAGATGATGCTGGTATAGGTGTACGGCGCCAATGTGGCGGCATGGGCGCGGCGCACGGCGATGGTGAACAGCAGTTGGCCAAGGGTCGCGAGCAGCCCGACGGCGAGCATGAAACCAAGGTCCGGCAGGCTCGGCGTGCTCCAGGAAAACGGCAGCGTGGCGCCCATGACCAGGGTGCCGACCACGGTGAAATACAGCACCGTGGTGGTGGAGTCGTCGGTCTCGCGAATGCGGCGGATCTGGATCATCGACAGCGCGCCGAAGACGGCGCTGGCCACCAGCAGGCCAGGCCCGAGCAGGCTGGCCTCGGCGTTGTCCGGCTTGACCACCATCAGCACGCCTATGAAGCCCAGCACCGCCGCCAGCGCATTGCGCGGCAGCAGGCGTTCGCCCAGCAGCAGCGGCGCCAGCACTATCACCAGCAGGGCTTCGGAATAGGCGATGGATATGGCCTCGCTCAGCGCCACGTAGGGCAGCCCGGCGAAGAACAGCGCAGAAGAGCCCAGCAGCGTCACCGCGCGGATGCTCTGCCCGCGCAGGTCCAGCTGCCGCCAGCGCTCGGCCAGCGGCCGGCCGCGCAGGCAGAGGAGGAAGGCCGGTAGCACGCCGAAGGCCATGCGGAAGAAAGTCACCTCGTTGGCCGGGTACTTCAGCGCCACCACCTTGGCCAGCGCATCGACCACGGCGAAACAGAACATCGACAACAGCATCAGGCCAACACTGCGCAAGGCATGACTGCGGTGGGCGGCGAGGGTCAGCTGGGGCATGTCGTGTTCTCCTTGTTTCCGGGTGAAACCCGGTGGTGGATGGAAGCTCAGCGCGCGCTGAAGCGACTGGCGAGGAACGGCGTTACCGGTACGCTGGTGGCGACACCGCTGGCCTGCTCGGCAAGCAGTTGGCCGGTGATCGCGCCCAGCGTCAGGCCGACGTGGCCGTGGCCGAAGTTGTAGAAGACCTGCGGCAAGCGCCGGGACGGACCGAGCACCGGCATACTGTCCGGCACAGAGGAGCGAAAGCCCATCCACTGCGATACCGGCTCGTGCTGCAGGCGCAGGAAGCGCCGCGCGCCACGGGTCAGGTAGCGATATCGTGCCGGGCTCGGCAGCGCATCCAGCCCGGCGAACTCCACCGTGCCGGCGATACGCAGGCCCTGGGCCATGGGCGTCATGTAGAACCCGCCGGCGCCCCAGCACACCGGGCGATTGAGCACCTGCCCGGCGTGGCCGAAGAGCACGTGGTAGCCGCGCTCGGTGTCCTGCGGGACGGCATCGCCCAACTGGTCCACCAGGGTGCGCGACCAGGCGCCGGTGCACAGCCCCACGCGGTCGGCAGCCACTCGCTCGCCGGTCGTCAGCTGCGCCAGCACCGCGTCCCTGCCCTGCCCCGCGGACTCGAGGCCCAGCAGTTCGCCACGGCGGAATTCACCGCCCGCGGCGATGAAGCGATCGAACAGCCGCAGGCTCAACGCATACGGATCGAGCGTGCGACTCACGCCGGGCAGCTCCACTGCGCAGGCCGCGCGGGCGTTGAGCGCGGGTTCCAGTTCGCGCAGCTCGGGGCTCTCGACGAAGCGGATCGGCACCTCGAAGCGCCGGTGGTAATCCACCATGGCCTGCGCGTCGCCGCGTTCGTGGGCTTCGAAGATGTACAGCGAGCCATCGTGGCGGATCAGGTCGTTGGCGCCGGCTTCGTCGAACAGCCCCTGCCACGCGTCCATGCAGGGGCGCAGCAAGGTGTTGAGATCCCGCCCGATGGCTTCCACCCGATCTCGCCGCGAGGCGGCCAGGAATTGCAGCAGCCAGGGCGCGATGCGCGGCAGGTAGGCCGGGCGGATCGCCAGCGGGCTGTCCGGGCGCAGCAGCATGCCCGGCGCCTTGCGCCAGATGCCGGGCGTGGCCACCGGCTCCACCGAGTAGGTGGCGAAGGTGCAGGCATTGCCGAACGAGGTGGCAAGGCCCGGCGGATTGCGGTCCAGCAGGGTCACGCGAAAATCGCGGCGTTGCAGTTGCAGCGCGGTGGCGAGGCCCACCACGCCGGCACCGACCACCAGGGCGTGGCGGCGCAGGTCGTTGGGCTGGGTCATTTGCCGCTCATCACTCGGGTCCACAGGCGGGTGCTCATGCGCATCCCGGACGGCGACAGGGTCTTGATCGGGAACAGGGTGCCGAGCACTTCCTGCGGCGGGTAGACGGCCGGGTTGTTGCGCAGTTCGGGGTTCACATACTGGGTCGCGGCGGCGTTGCCGTTGGGGTACTGCACGGCATTGCTGATGTTGGCGATCACTTCGGGTTGCAGCAGGTAGTTCATGTAGGCATAGGCGTTTTCCAGGTGCGGCGCGCCCTTGGGAATGGTCACGGTGTCCACGGCGATGGTGCTGCCTTCGCGCGGCAGGCTGTAGCCGATCTTCACGTTGTTGCCGGCCTGCCTGGCCGTGGTCATGGCCTGCAGCACGTCGCCGCTGAAGCCGATGACGACGCAGATGTCGCCGTTGGCCAGGTCGCTGACGTACTTGGACTGATGGAAGTAGCGGATCGAGGGGCGCACCGCCTGCAACGCGGCTTCGGCGGCCTTGAAGTCGTCCGGGTTCTGGCTGGCCGGGTCGCGGCCGAGCACCTTGAGGGTGATGGGCACCATCTGGGTGGCGTTGTCGATGACCGCGATGCCGCACTGGGCGAGCTTTTCCGCGTTCTTCGGATCGAACAGCAGCTGCCAGCTGTGGGTGACGTCGGTGTTGCCGAAGATGGCCTTGATCTTGTCCTCGTTGTAGCCGATGCCGACGGTCACCCAGAGGTAGGGAATGGCGTAGCGGTTACCCGGATCGTTGGCCTCGAGGATCTTCATCAGCTTGGGGTCGAGGTTCTTCCAGTTGGGCAGCTTGCTCTTGTCCAGTTCCTGGATGGCGCCGGCCTTGATCAGGCGCGGCAGGAAGTGGTTGGACGGGCTCGCCAGGTCGTAGCCGCTGGCGCCGGTCATCAGCTTGGCTTCGGTGGTCTCGTTGCTGTCCACCAGATCGTAGGTGGTCTGGATGCCGGTCTGCCGGGTGAAGTTCGCCAGCGTGTCGTCGGCGACGTAGCCGCTCCAGTTGGCGATGGTGACGGTCTGCGCCGCCTGGGCTCTGCCGGCCATTGCTGCCAGTGCGAGGCCTGCCAGGGTGAAGCTGGCCAGAGTCTTGAAACTAGTGATCATGCTGCCCTCGGATTCTTGTTCTGGGAAAGGTTTTTGGGGACGGTTTTTTGGAATGGTTTTTGGGGATGGTTTGTGCAGATGGTTGTGCTTGGGTAAAGCGATGCGTCAGGCCTCGGCGCGAGCGCGCCGAACTTCCCAGGCGATACGCAGCGAGGCGCCGATATCGAAGAACGGACTGGGCGGCAGGTAGCCGGGGCTGGCCTGCGCCAGCACGTCGGCCAGCACGGGCGAGCTGTCGCCGGCAGCCATTTCCGCCAGCAGGCGGCCCCACAGGGTGCCGCGCGCCACGCCCGAGCCATTGCAGCCGGCCACGGCATGCAAACCCTGGTCGACACGGGCGAAATACGGCTCGCCGGAACGGGTGCCGCTCAGGTGACCGGTCCAGGTGTAGGCGATGTCGGCTTCGACTATGCCGGGGAAGCGCTTCTGCAAACCGGCCAGATGACGGCGGCGACGCTCGGCCAGCGCGTTGTTGTCGAGGTCGCGGTGGCGGTACTCGACGGTGTTGCGGATCAGCAGCCGACGCCCCGGCAGCAGGCGCACGGTGCCGCCACCGGCCAGTGGCGCGAGTACGCCCCACTGGCGCTCGCCGAATAGCGACTGCCAGCGCGGTTCGTCCAGCGGGCGTGTAATGCTGGCACTCAGCTCCAGCGGGAAGGCGCCGCTATCGTGCAGGCCGGCGCGGGCGATGAAGGCACCCAGGCAAACCAGCACCTGCGGTGCATGGACTTCGCCCTGGGCGGTACGTGCGACCCAGCCCTGGCCACTGCGGCGCAGATCCGTCACTCCGCTCTGCTCGAAGACTTGCACCGACGCCGGCAGGTTCTCCGCCAGGCCTTTCACATAGCACCCCGGTTGCAACAGCGCGTTACCGTCGGCGCAATGAATGGCCCGCGCGTAGAAGGCACTGCCGAGCCGCCGCTCCAGCGCGGTGCCTTCGTAGTAGCTAGCGTTGGCGCCGACCGAGGCCAGCGTGGCGAGGATGCCGTCGACATCGCCCAGGTGCTCGGGCCGGTGCGCGGCGAAGTGATAGCCGTCTTCGAAAAGCTCGCAGTCGATGTCCAGCGCGGCGATGCGCTCGCGGACTTCCCGCGCCGCTGCGATGCCAATGCGCGAGGCGACCTGGTACGCAGCGTGGCCGGGCTGCCCGAGGCGTTCGCTGGCGGCAGGCAGTTCATGGGCCACGACAAACCCGGAATTGCGCGCCGAGGCGCCCTGGGCAATGCGCTGGCGCTCCAGCAGTAGCACGCGCTGCTGCGGGAAACGCGCCGCCAGCGAGTGGGCGGCAGACAACCCGGTGATGCCGCCACCGATGATCAGCCAGTCCGCCCGCTGGGTGCCGCCCAATGTCGGCCGCGCGGGCAGCTCGCCTGCCAGGGCGATCCAGCCACAGTGATTGTTCATTGCCCGGCACTCCTTCACAATCCATGCGCCGGGCGTATCCAAGCGATCTCCCCGATGGCGCGTCATGACCAGAATCTACGGGGATCTGCGCGGCGGGCGCCAACGCTGATTTTTCATCCTTCCATTCGCAAAACGCATAGATATCCGCATGGACAAACTGCTTCGCGTTCCCTCCCTGCAGGCACTGCAGGCGCTGGTGCAGGTCGCCGAATCGGGGAGTTTCACGGCCGCGGCGCAACAGCTGCACCTGACCCAGAGCGCCATCAGCCGGCAGGTGCAGCAGCTGGAGGAGTACTACCGCGTGCCGCTGTTCGACCGCACCAGCCGCAAGGTGGCGCTGACCGATGCCGGCCGCGAGGTACACGCGGTGGCCGAGGGGATGCTGCAGCAGCTGCTGCGCCTGGAGCAGCGACTCGCCCCGGCCTCGGCGGAGCGGCCCTTCCGCATCCGCATCTTCGTTTCGCTGGCGGTACGCTGGCTGCTGCCGCGCCTGAGTTCCTTCTACTCGCGGCACCCGGAGCTGTGCCTGTCCATCGAGACGGTGGGCGGCGATGTGGTGGACGACGGCGGCGACTGCGACGCCTACGTGCTCTACCTGCCTCACGGCAGCGATCCGCAGGGCCGCACGCTGATGCCGCTGTACGACGAATACCTGATCCCGGTCTGCGCCCCGCGCCTGGATGACGGCCAGGAGCCGCCGCGCTCGCTGGAGGAACTGGCGCGCCACGCGCTGATCCACGCCTCCAGCGGCGGCCTGGAGTGGCCGCAGTGGCTGCGCGCCCAGAGCGCACCGCCTCCCACGGCCTTCAAGCACATGCTGTTCAACCTCGACGACCTGGCGCTGGACGCCGCCGCCCGTGGCCTGGGCGTGGCGATGACCGACCGGCTGC
>NZ_JBGLYK010000012.1:0-56943 GCF_047304025.1 Pseudomonas sp. Pseusp97
CGGCCGCAGCATAGGGCGTCGCCGACGAAGCGGGGGCCAGCTGCGTGGCTGGCGAAATGATCGCGCCGTGCCGCCGCTGGCAGATCGCCGGACCCCGCTGGCAGCCTCAGGGGCCGAGCATCTCGTGCATCGCGATGATCTGTTCCGCCACCTGCGCCAGCTTCTGCTGGCGGCCCATGGCCTGGCGGCGCATCAGGGTGTAGGCCTCTTCCTCGGCGCAGCCTTTCATCTTCATCAGCAGCCCCTTGGCCAACTCGATGCGCTTGCGCTCGGCCAGTTGCTGCTCGCGGGCCTGCAGTTGCGCGCGCAAGGCCTGGTCGCTCTCGAAGCGAGCCATGGCGACGTCGAGGATCGGCTGCAGGCGCTCAGCCTGGATGCCCTCGACTATGTAGGCGCTGACCCCGGAGCGGATGGCCTGGCGCATCACCTGCGGGTCGTGTTCGTCGGTGAACATGACGATGGGGCGCGGCTGGTCGCGACTGACCAGCACCACCTGTTCCATCACGTCGCGACCGGGAGACTCGGTGTCGATGAGGATCACGTCGGGGTGCAGGGCCTCGACCCGTTGCGCCAGGTCGACCGTGAGGCCGGACTCGTCGATCACCTCGAAGCCGCATTCCACCAGGGCGGCCTTGAGGCGCCCGACTTTTTTCGCGGTGTCGTTGATCAGCAGGACGCGCAGCATGCTCAACCTCGCTCCGCCAGGGCATCGATGGCGAAGCCGCGGGCATAGCCGGCCGGATCGCTGCCGTCCCAGTGGCGCCCGTCGATCAGGGTCGAGCTGCGCATCTCGGCGTCCGGCACGCTGACGCCTATGGTCTTGGCGGCTTCGCGGTAGAGGTCGAGCTGCTGCACCTGGCGGGCGATGCCGAGGTAATCGATGTCCTCGCGCAGCAGGCCCCAGCGGCGGAATTGGGTCATGAACCACAGCCCGTCGGAGAGCCAGGGATAGGTAGCCTGGCCGCCATTGAAGAAGCGCAGCGGGTGCGCGTCCTGCCAGGCGTGACCGAGGCCGTCCTGGTAGCGGCCGAGCAGGCGCGGCTCGATGCTGGCGAGCGGGGCGTCGACGTAATCCTCGCTGCTGATCAGTTGGGCGGCGCTGTGCAGGTTGTCTTCGCTGGCCTCGATGAAGCGGCTGGCGTCGAGCAGGGTCATGACCAGCGCGCGGGCGGTGTTGGGATACTGCTCGACGAAAGCGCGGGTAGTGCCCAATACCTTCTCCGGGTGGTCCGGCCAGATCTGCTGGCTGGTGGCGAGGGTGAAGCCCATGCCTTCGTCCACCGCCAGGGCGCCCCAGGGGCCGCCGGCGCAGAAGCCGTCGATACGCCCCGCCTTCAGGTGGGCGACCATCTGCGCCGGTGGCACTACCAGGCTGCGTACGTCCTGCAGGGGATGAATGCCGTGGGCGGCCAGCCAGTAGTAGAGCCACATCGCATGGGTGCCGGTGGGGAAGGTGTGCGCCAGGGTGAGTTGCGCACCGTTCTGGCGCACGTGGCGTTGCAGTGCTTCAGCGGAGGTCACGCCGTCGCGCATCAAGGGGGCGGAGAGGTTGATCGACTGACCGTTCTGGCACAGCCCCATGAGCACTGCCATGTCCGTGGCCGGTGCGCCGCCCAGGCCCAGTTGCAGGTCGTAGATCAGTCCGTAGAGGCATTGCGCCGCGTCCAGTTCGCCGCTGAGCAGTCGGTCGCGCAGTCTGGCCCAGGAGTTCTGCCGCTGCAGGTTGAGCGTCAGCCCGTACGGCTGGCCGAAGCCCTGGGTCGCGGCCACCACCAGCGAGGCGGAGTCGGTGAGGGCCATGAAGCCCAGGTTGAGCGCGGTCTTTTCCGGGGAGTCGGAGCCGGCCACCCAGGCCAGGCTGTCGGGCAATGGGCTGGTGCTGTTGATCATCTCCACCTCTGCAACACAAAAAAGCGCCGCACCACCTGCCGCCAAAGGGAGGTAGCCGCGACGCCATTGTCGGTTGTTGGTTGTCCGGGCGATCCGCCGTTGGATCCCAAGTAGCAGGAGTGGAGCAAGGGCTGTGCCAGGGGGAAAAAAGAAGCCCCGCCACTAGGGCGGGGCGCAGAGGAAGGGAGCGCACCTCTGGAGGGTTCCACAAGGGCACCTGAGCACGGATATCGGCAGGAGCCTGTTATCCACCTTAGTCCGCAGGGCCTGCGGCGCAACCGGTCAATAAGTATTAGCCCCATCGTGAGGGGAGGGCGCGAGCGCTCTGTTCCGGGCCCTGGAAAGAAAAAGCCCCGCACAAGGCGGGGCTTTTCATCACGCTAGGAGTCTCAGACCTGGACGGCCGGGATCTTCGCGTTGGCGGCAGCTTCGCGGAACTCGGCGATCTGGTCGAAGCTCAGGTAGCGGTAGATATCGGCAGACATGCTGTCGATGTCCTTCGCGTAGGCCATGTACTCCTCGACGGTCGGCAGCTTGCCGATGATCGAAGCGACAGCGGCCAGCTCGGCGGATGCCAGGAACACGTCAGTGGCATCGCCCAGACGGTTCGGGAAGTTACGGGTCGAGGTGGAGACGACGGTCGAACCGGTCTGTACGCGAGCCTGGTTACCCATGCACAGCGAGCAGCCCGGCATTTCCATGCGCGCGCCAGCCTTGCCGTAGATGCCGTAGTAGCCTTCCTCGGTCAGCTGGTGGGCGTCCATCTTGGTCGGCGGAGCCAGCCACAGACGGGTCGGAATGCCGCCCTTGACCTTGTCCAGCAGTTTGCCGGCAGCGCGGAAGTGACCGATGTTGGTCATGCAGGAACCGATGAAGACTTCATCGATCTTGCGGCCTTCGACGCTGGACAGCAGGCGAGCGTCGTCCGGGTCGTTCGGAGCGCAGAGTACCGGCTCCTTGACGTCGGCCAGGTCGATCTCGATGACCGCGGCGTACTCGGCGTCCTTGTCGGCTTCCAGCAGTTGCGGGTTGGCCAGCCAGGCTTCCATCGCTTGCGCGCGGCGCTCCAGGGTGCGGGCGTCGCCGTAGCCTTCGCCGATCATCCAGCGCAGCAGGGTGATGTTGGACTTCAGGTACTCGGCGATGGCCTCTTCCGGCAGCTTGATGGTGCAACCGGCAGCCGAACGCTCGGCGGAGGCGTCGGACAGCTCGAAGGCTTGTTCGACGGTCAGGTCGTTCAGACCTTCGATCTCGAGGATGCGGCCGGAGAAGATGTTCTTCTTGCCCTTCTTCTCGACGGTCAGCAGGCCAGCCTGGATCGCGTAGTAGGGGATCGCATGGACCAGGTCACGCAGGGTGATGCCCGGTTGCAGCTTGCCCTTGAAGCGCACCAGAACCGATTCCGGCATGTCCAGCGGCATGACGCCGGTGGCAGCGGCGAAGGCGACCAGGCCGGAACCGGCCGGGAAGCTGATGCCGATCGGGAAGCGGGTGTGCGAGTCGCCGCCGGTGCCGACGGTGTCAGGCAGCAGCATGCGGTTCAGCCAGCTGTGGATGATGCCGTCGCCCGGACGCAGGGAGACACCGCCGCGGGTCATGATGAAGTCCGGCAGGGTGTGGTGGGTCTTGACGTCGATCGGCTTCGGATAAGCAGCGGTGTGGCAGAAGGACTGCATCACCAGGTCGGCGGAGAAGCCCAGGCAAGCCAGGTCTTTCAGCTCGTCGCGGGTCATCGGGCCGGTGGTGTCCTGGGAACCGACGGTGGTCATCTTCGGTTCGCAGTAGGTGCCCGGACGTACGCCCTGGCCTTCGGCCAGACCGCAGGCGCGGCCCACCATCTTCTGCGCGAGGGTGAAGCCCTTGCCGCTGTCGGCCGGCGCTTCCGGCTTCTTGAACAGGTCGGACGGGGCCAGGCCCAGCTCGGCGCGGGCCTTCTCGGTCAGGCCACGGCCCACGATCAGCGGGATACGGCCGCCGGCGCGGACTTCGTCCAGCAGGACCGGGGTCTTCAGCTCGAAGGTGGTGACCAGTTCGCCGCTGTCATGACGCACGACCTTGCCTTCGTACGGGTACACGTCGATGACGTCGCCCATGGCCAGGTTGGTGCAGTCGAACTCGATCGGCAGGGCGCCGGCGTCTTCCATGGTGTTGTAGAAGATCGGGGCGATCTTGGTGCCGAAGCAGAAGCCGCCAGCGCGCTTGTTCGGAACGTAGGGGATGTCGTCGCCGAAGAACCACAGCACCGAGTTGGTGGCGGACTTGCGGGACGAGCCGGTGCCGACCACGTCGCCGACGTAGGCAACCGGGAAGCCCTTGGCCTTGACGGCTTCGATCTGCTTCAGCGGACCGACCGCGCCCGGCTGGACCGGCTCGATGCCGTCGCGGGCCATCTTCAGCATGGCCAGGGCGTGCAGCGGGATGTCGGGGCGCGACCAGGCGTCCGGAGCAGGGGACAGGTCGTCGGTGTTGGTTTCGCCGGGGACCTTGAACACGGTCAGGGTCAGCTTCTCGGCGACGGCCGGACGGGCCTTGAACCACTCGCCTTCGGCCCAGGATTGCAGCACGGCCTTGGCAGCGGCGTTGCCTTTCTTGGCGCGTTCGGCGACGTCGTGGAAGGCGTCGAACATCAGCAGGGTGTGCTTGAGTTGCTCGGCGGCGACTTCGGCCAGCTCGGCGTTGTCCAGCAGCTCGACCATGGTGGCGATGTTGTAGCCGCCCTGCATGGTACCCAGCAGCTCGAGGGCGCGGGTCTTGGAGAGCAGCGGGGAAGTGGCTTCACCCTTGGCAACGGCGGACAGGAAACCGGCCTTGACGTAGGCAGCTTCGTCCACGCCCGGCGGTACGCGGTTGGTGATCAGGTCGAGGAGAAATTCTTCTTCGCCGGCCGGCGGGTTCTTCAGGAGTTCGACCAGACCAGCGGTCTGTTCGGCGTTCAGCGGCTGGGGCACGACGCCCTGGGCGGCACGCTCTTCTACGTGTTTGCGATAGGCTTCAAGCACAGTATTTCCCTCATCAGTGGTCCCGGAGGACGCGTATCCAGGAGACCCTTCCGATCCATTCGTCAGGCATGGTGGACGGTAATCCACTGACCTACGACGGCACCGGCGATCTCCGGGCAGAAGCTGTTTTCAAAGTTTTACGCCGGGGAGGCCTGGGACTGATGGGGCTGGACGCTTGAGGGGAGCGCCCAGACCGCTCGGCTGCCGGAATCTGTGCTTCGTGACGCTTTGAAAACAGCTTCTTTCGGACAATGACGCCAAAAAGGCGGAGCAATTCTAATGGAAAAAGACCAGGTTGGTAAGCCGATTTGCGGCGCTCCGAGGGGTGATCTTGCCTAGACAAAGGGCTAAGATGCAGGTTTTTCCCCTGCCCGTTGCCCATGTCTTCCCAGCGCATCAAAACCCCCTGTGTCGGGCTCTGCTCGACGGTCTATGGCGACCTGGTCTGCCGTGGCTGCAAGCGTTTCCACCACGAAGTGGTGAACTGGAACCGCTACGGCGACGAGGAGAAACGGGCGGTCCTGAGCCGTCTGGAAGTCCTGCTGGCGCAGGTGATGATGGCCAAGCTGGAGGTGTTCGATGCTTCCTTGCTGCGCAGCCAGCTGGAGCAGCGGCAGATTCGCTTCGTGCCCGAGCAGTCGCCCTATTGCTGGGCTTACCAGCTGATCGCCCGTGGCTCGAGGATGATCAACCAGATCGAAGCCTATGGGCTGGCGCTGCTGCCGGAATTCCGCGGCTGGCCGCTGCCGGACCTGCGCGATGCCATCGACAAGGAGTTCTTCATCCTGTCGGAGGCGCATTACGAGCGCTATATCGCGCCAAGCTTCCTGGCCGATGGGCTGGAGTCACGACTCTGATGCTCCCGGCACCATAAAAAAGCCGCCCGATGGGCGGCTTTCTGCTTTATGTAGGAGCGAGCTTGCTCGCGAACCCCCAGCATCGCAGCTGGCGGAAAATGGTTCGCGAGCAAGAACCAGGCGTCCCCCTCGCTCCTACAGGTCAGGGCTTGGCGGCGATTTCTTCCAGGTGAGCGATGATGTCGTCCGGCTTGAGCACCAGTACGTCGCTCTCCAGCGTATCCAGCACCACTTCCGCGGTATTGCCGATCAGCGCGCCGGCGAAGCCGGTGCGCGCCACACTGCCGATGACCGTCACCGCTGCGTCGAGGTTGTGCGCCGCACGCGGGATCAGCACGTCCGCCGGGCCTTCCTCGATGTGCAGGTGCTGGTCGTCCACGCCGTACTCGGCCTGGAACGCCTTGCACGCCTCGCGGTACTTGGCCTCGATGGTTTCGCTGAGCTGGAAGGTCGGGTCGGCGGCGGAGAGCATGGGCGAGGGATGCGCGCTGATGACGTGCAGCCGGCCGTGGGCGAGGCCGGCGATATCGTAGGCATGGCTGACGATCCCGGCATGCAGGGTGCGGTGCTCGATGTCGTTGTTGCCCACATCCACCGCGGCGAGGATGTTGCGCCCGGCCCAGGGCAGGCTGGTCTTCACCAGCAGCACCGGGGAAGGGCAGAAGCGCAGCAGCTTCCAGTCGTCCGGGGTGAGCAGGGCCTTCTTCAGCGGGTTGTCCGGGCTGTGCTGCTTGATCACCAGGCCGCAGCCTTCGGCCTGCTGCTCGGCGATGATGGTCTGGTGCAGGTTGTCCTTCCAGGCCTGGCGGCTGGATGCGCTGAAGCCTTCCTGGCGCAATACCTCGGCGACTTCCGCGAGCCTGGCGCTGTAGTCGGCGCGCCGCTCGCAAGCCAGCAGGTGCAGGTGCGACTGGGTCACGCTGGCGATCAGGCGGGCCCGTTTCAGCGCGAGACCTTCCGGCTGGTCCGGGTCCACGACTACGAGGATGCTACGGATGGCTTGCATGATCGTCTCCCTTCGTGCGCGTTGTTTATGTGGAACAACTGTAGTCGCGATATCTCATTCATGACGTTGAGGCATATCAACGCCGGAAGCTGGTCCCGCGCGGCGGCATTCGTATAATGCTCCGCCTTTATTGCACCGGCCAGACAAGGGTGGGTGCGCCAAGCGTTTGCGCGGCTGCATGGCGGCCGCGGTTGGAGAAACAACATGTTGTCTGAAATCAGGGAATTCCTCGGTTGTGCCACGCCGGATGCGTGGGTGGAAGCCGCGCTGCGGGATCAGGCGGTGATGCTGATCGACCACAAGAACAACGAGTTCAAGGCCGCCAGCACGGCCCTGGCCCTGATCGCCAAGTACAGCGCCCACGAGGAGCTGGTGAACTTCATGTCGCGCCTGGCGCGCGAGGAGCTGCGCCATCACGAACAGGTGCTGGCGATCCTGAAGAAGCGCGGCATACCCCTGCGGCCGATCTCCGCCGGTCGCTACGCCTCGGGCCTGCGCGCCGTGGTGCGCAACCACGAGCCGCAGAAGCTGGTGGATACCCTGATCGTCGGTGCCTTCATCGAGTGCCGCAGCTGCGAGCGTTTCGCCGCGCTGGTGGATCACCTGGACGCCGATCTGGCCAAGTTCTACGGCTCGCTGCTGAAATCCGAGGCGCGGCACTTCCAGGGCTACCTGAGCCTGGCGCGCCGTTATGGCGATGACGCCGACATCGACCGCCGCGTGGCGGAGATTCGCGAAGTGGAGGCGGGTCTGATCCAGTCGCCGGACAGCGAATTCCGCTTCCATAGCGGTGTGCCGGTGGAGCAGGCGGCCTGATCTGCCCGCCGAAATGAAAAAAGCGCCCAATCGGGCGCTTTTTCTTTGCTCTTTGTTGGCGCTTGTTTCCGCGCTAACGATTTTTCCTCAATACCGGGCGCTGGGTTGTCCGCCACAATGCCCGCTCCTACAGAAGAGCCAAACTCAGTCCTTCACCTTCAGGTCCAGCGCCAGGTCGCGCGCGGCCTTGGTCGCCAGCACGCCCATCAGCTGGCCGATCTCGTCCTGGCGGCTGCTGGCGCTGTTCTGCCCGCCGGCCATCATCACGCTGGGCACCGGCGCCTGGGCGGCGGCTTCGGCCCAGACCTTGTTGATGGCGATCAGAGCATCCAGCTTGGGCTGCAATGCGCCGTCCGCCTTGATCACCGCTTCACGGGCATAGGCTTCGGCGTCGGCGGTGATCTTGGTGGCCTGTGCCGTGACGGTGGCCTTGTCGCGCAGCAGTTCGGCGGTCTGCTTCTCGATCTCGGCGCGCTGCTTCTCGCGCTCGGCGTTGATTACCGCCAGTTGCTTCTCGGTTTCCGCCTGGGTGGTGCGCTCGATCTGGTCGCGCAGGGTTTCCTGGCGCTTGGCTTCCACTTCCTTCTCGCCACGGGCGGTGACCAGCAGCTTCTCTTCCTCTTCCTTCAGGCGGTTCTGGCGAGCCACCGCCAGTTCGGCCAGGGCCTGTTGCACCTTGACCATGCGCTGCTTGTACTGCGGGTTCGGGTCGACGTTGGTGATGCGCGCCTCCACCACTTCCACGCCGAACTTGCGGAACTGCTGCTGCTTGCGCACCGGGATGCCCTTGGCGTCGGTGACCTTTTCGGTGACGAACTGGCTGGCGTTGTTGTCGCCGAAGCTGCCCTGTTCGGTGCCGGCCTGCAGGATCGCGGTCTGGTGCGGCACGGCGCCGCGCGGGCCGCGGACTTCCTTGCGCTTGATCAGGTACAGGCCGTCGTTGAGCTGGTTCTCGAACTCCGCGGCGAATTCGCTGCGGGCGCCGGCGTAGTAGTCGTCGGCAGTCATCAGCGAGGCGGTGGCCTGCAGGGTTTCCTTGATCGCCGGGATCAGTGCGGTGCGAATGAAGTTGTCCGGGTTGCGGTATTCCTGGGCCATCTTCAGGAACTGGTCGCCGCCGGGCAGGCGGAAGCGCGCGGAAGACTCGACCTTGGCGTCGACGTTGCCGAGGAAGACGATGGGGAAGGCTTCGATGGTGGCGCCCAGTCCGTCGTTGTCCGGGTTGTTGTCGTTCTCGTCCATCAGCAGCACGGACTGCACGCTGATGGCTTTCTTCCAGGTGGTGGCGCGGCCGAACCACTTGGTGGCGTAGCCCACATCGTCGACGATCTTCTCGTCGCCGAAGATGGTCCGCACGTGGGTCATGAAGCCGGCTTCGTTATAGAAGAAGACGCCGTTGAACAGGATGAACGCGGCGGCGACCAGCGCCAGGGGCAGGGCGCCGAACTTGATGAGGTTTCCCTTGCTGAACATGTTTCTTCCTTGATTGAGCAAACCGCGAATGCTGCTAAAGGCGGCTGGTAGTGGTCAAGGGGAAATGTCTGACAGTGCGGGAGGGTTAACGCCCATGGCCACCATTGCGGTGGCCCGGAGCGTCACAGAGAGAAGGGCGCCTGCTGCAGGCCCTGATCGTCGGCCTCGAGAGCCCAGCCCTGGGTGTCCCAGTCGCCGAGCACGATGCGCCGCGCGGGGCGACCGTCGATTACCAGTTCGTGAACGGCCGGGCGGTGGGTGTGGCCGTGGATCAGGATGCGCACGCCCTTGTCGCGCATGACCTTCTCCACTTCGGTCGGGGTGACGTCGACGATCTCGCTGGCCTTCATGCGCGTCTGCGCGCGGCTTTCCTTGCGCAGCTTGCGCGCCAGCTTGTGGCGAGTCGACAGCGGCAGATGGCGCAGGATGAACAGGCTCAGCGGGTTGCGCAGCCAGCGGCGCAGCTTCATATAGGCCGCGTCGAGGGTGCACAGGCTGTCGCCATGCATCAGCAGGATCTTTTCGCCGCCGAGGTCGATCAGGCTCGGGTCGCGCAGCAGGGTGCAACCGGCTTCGCGGCAGAACGCCTGGCCGATGAGGAAGTCGCGGTTGCCGTGCATGAGGTAGATGCGCGTGCCGCTATCGGACACTTCACGCAGGGCGCGGGCGATGGCGTGCTGGAACTCGTCCATGCCGTCGTCGCCGATCCAGGCTTCGAAGAAGTCGCCGAGGATGTACAGCGCCTCGGCCGTGCGGGCGCGGGTGGAGAGGAAATGCAAGAACGCCCGGGTGATGTCCGGGCGTTCCGCTTCGAGATGCAGGTCCGAGATGAACAGGACGCTCATCGACTCACTCGCCGATGACTTCTGCTTTCTCGATGATCACGTCGTCCGCCGGTACGTCCTGGTGGCCAGAGCGCATGGTGGTGGCGACGGTCTTGATCTTGTTGACCACGTCCATGCCGTCCTTCACTTCACCGAACACGCAGTAGCCCCAGCCCTGCACGGTCGGCGCGCTGTGGTTGAGGAAATCGTTGTCGGCGACGTTGATGAAGAACTGCGCGCTGGCCGAGTGCGGCTCCATGGTACGGGCCATGGCGACGGTGCCGATCTTGTTGCCGACGCCGTTGTTGGCTTCGTTCTTGATCGACTTGCGGGTGGTCTTCTGCTTCATGCCCGGCTCGAAACCGCCGCCCTGGATCATGAAGTTGTTGATCACGCGGTGGAACACGGTGTTGTCGTAATGGCCGGCCTTCACGTACTCCTTGAAATTGGCCACGGTTTCCGGCGCCTTGTCGTCGAACAGTTCAAGGGTGATATCGCCGAAGTTGGTCTGCAGTTTGACGGTGGTAGTCATCAGGGAATTCCGCTCTTTGGAAAATTCGAAGGCCTGTCAGGGGGTTGACAGCTTCGGCTATGATAAGCGCTTTGGTTTGGCTGGCCTACCCTGGCCGAACACCAGCATGATCAAGGACACCATGAGCAAGCCTACCGCCGATACGAAAGAAGCCACTGTTGCCGCCAACTTCCTGCGCCCGATCGTTGCGGCCGACCTGGAAAGTGGCAAGCACCAGAAAATCGTCACCCGCTTCCCGCCGGAGCCCAACGGCTACCTGCATATCGGTCACGCCAAGTCCATCTGTCTGAACTTCGGCCTGGCCAAGGAGTTCGGCGGTGACTGCCACCTGCGCTTCGACGACACCAACCCGGCGAAGGAAGACCAGGAATACATCGACGCCATCGAGGCCGATGTGAAGTGGCTGGGCTTCGAGTGGGCCGGCCAGGTGCGCTATGCCTCCAACTACTTCGACCAGCTGCATGACTGGGCGGTGGAGCTGATCAAGGCCGGCAAGGCCTTCGTCTGCGACCTCAACGCCGAGGAAATGCGCGCCTACCGTGGTTCGCTGACCGAGCCGGGCAGGAACAGCCCGTTCCGCGAGCGTTCGGTGGAAGAGAACCTGGACCTGTTCGCCCGCATGAAGGCCGGCGAGTTCCCGGACGGCGCCCGCTCGCTGCGCGCGAAGATCGACATGGCCTCGCCGAACATCAACCTGCGCGACCCGATCCTCTACCGTATCCGCCACGCCCATCACCACCAGACCGGCGACAAGTGGTGCATCTACCCCAGCTACGACTTCACCCACGGCCAGTCGGACGCCATCGAGGGCATCACCCACTCCATCTGCACCCTGGAGTTCGAGGATCACCGCCCGCTGTACGAGTGGTTCCTGGCCAACCTGCCGGTCCCGGCTCAGCCGCGCCAGTACGAATTCGCACGCCTGAACCTCAACTACACCATCACCAGCAAGCGCAAGCTCAAGCAGCTGGTGGATGAAAACCACGTGAACGGCTGGGACGACCCGCGCATGTCGACCCTGTCCGGTTATCGCCGCCGCGGCTACACCCCGGCGTCGATCCGTGCCTTCTGCGACATGATCGGCGTGAACCGCGCCGGCGGCGTGGTCGATATCGGCATGCTGGAATTCGCCATCCGTGACGACCTCGACGCCAATGCCGGCCGCGCCATGTGCGTGCTCAAGCCGCTGAAAGTGGTCATCACCAACTACCCCGAAGGCCAGGTCGAGAACCTCGAGCTGCCGCGCCATCCGAAGCAGGACATGGGCGTGCGCGTGCTGCCGTTCAGCCGCGAGATCTACATCGACGCCAGCGACTTCGAGGAAGTCCCGCCGGCCGGCTACAAGCGCCTGGTGCCGGGCGGCGAAGTGCGCCTGCGCGGCAGCTACGTGATCCGTGCCGATGAGGCGATCAAGGATGCTGCCGGCAACATCGTCGAACTGCGCTGCAGCTACGACGAGAACACCCTGGGCAAGAATCCCGAGGGCCGCAAGGTCAAGGGCGTGATCCACTGGGTGCCGGCTGCCGAGAGCGTCGAGTGCGAAGTGCGCCTGTATGACCGCCTGTTCCGCTCCGCCAACCCGGAGAAATCGGAGGAGGGCGGCAGCTTCCTCGACAACATCAACCCGGACTCCCTGGTGGTGCTCAAGGGTTGCCGCGCCGAACCGTCGCTGGCCAGCGCCACGGCCGAGGATCGCTTCCAGTTCGAGCGCGAGGGCTATTTCTGCGCGGATGCCAAGGATTCCACCGCCGATGCGCTGGTATTCAACCGTACCGTGACCCTGCGCGATTCCTGGGGGCAGTAACGGATGGCTGACTTGCAGATCTACAGCACGCTGTCCAAGGCCAAGGACAGCTTCAAGCCGCTGGTGGGCAACCAGGTGCGCATGTACGTGTGCGGCATGACCGTCTACGACTTCTGCCACATCGGCCACGCCCGCGTGATGGTGGCGTTCGACGTCATCGCCCGCTGGCTGCGCCATCGCGGCTATGACCTGACCTACGTGCGCAACATCACCGACATCGACGACAAGATCATCCGTCGCGCCCAGGAGAACGGCGAGTCGTTCGAAGACCTGACCGCGCGCATGATCGCCGCGATGCATGAAGACGAGGCGCGCCTGTCGGTCCTGCGTCCGGACATCGAACCGCGCGCCACTGGCCACATCGTCGGCATGCACGAGATGATCCAGACCCTGATCGACAAGGGCTACGCCTACGCGCCGGGCAATGGTGACGTCTATTACCGGGTCGGCAAGTTCGCCGGCTACGGCAAGCTGTCGCGCAAGAAGATCGAGGACCTGCGCATCGGTGCGCGGATCGAGGTCGACGAATCCAAGGAAGACCCGCTGGACTTCGTGCTCTGGAAGGGCGCCAAGCCGGGCGAGCCGAGCTGGGAGTCGCCCTGGGGCGCCGGGCGTCCGGGCTGGCACATCGAGTGCTCGGTGATGTCCACCTGCTGTCTGGGCGAGACCTTCGACATCCATGGCGGCGGCCCCGACCTGGTGTTCCCGCACCACGAGAACGAGATCGCCCAGAGCGAGGCAGCCACCGGCAAGCTCTACGCGGCCAGCTGGATGCACGCAGGCGCGGTGCGCGTGGACGGCGAGAAGATGTCCAAGTCCCTGGGCAACTTCTTCACCATTCGCGAGGTGCTGGAGAAATATCACCCGGAAGTCGTGCGCTTCCTGCTGGTCTCCAGCCACTACCGCAGCCCGATCAACTACTCCGAAGACAACCTGAAGGAAGCCAAGGGCGCGCTGGAGCGGTTCTACACCGCGTTGCGCGGCTTGCCGCAGGTGGCCGCCGAGGGTGGCGAGGAGTTCGTCGAGCGCTTCGGCGCCGCGATGGACGACGACTTCGGTACGCCGGAAGCGGTTGCCGTGCTGTTCGAAATGGTCCGCGAGGTCAATCGCCTGCGCGAGAGCGATCCTGCCGCAGCGGCTGCACTGGCGGCGCGCGTGCGTGAGCTGGGGGCTCTGCTGGGTGTTCTGCAGTTGGATGCCGACGAGTTCCTCCAGGCAGGTGCTGCCGGAAAGGTCGACGCGGCGCAGGTCGAGGCGCTGATCCAGGCTCGCCTGGATGCCCGTGCGGCGAAGAACTGGGCCGAATCCGACCGCATCCGCGACGAGCTCACCGCTCTGGGCGTGGTGCTGGAAGATGGCAAGGGCGGCACTACCTGGCGTCTTGCCGAGTAATAGCTTCCCGGAAATGAAAAAGGCCGCTGATCAGCGGCCTTTTTCTTGTGCATCGCGAGCGTATCAGGTGTGCAGGTGCTCGGCGGCGTACAGGGTGTTTTCCAGCAGGCAGGCGCGGGTCATCGGGCCGACGCCGCCCGGAACCGGGGTGATCCAGCTGGCGCGCTCGGCGGCCACGTCGTATTCCACGTCGCCCACCAGTTTGCCGTCTTCCTGGCGGTTGATGCCCACGTCGATGACGATGGCGCCTTCCTTGATCCACTCACCCTTGACCAGACCCGGTTTGCCGGCGGCGACGACCACCAGGTCGGCGCGGCGTACGTGGTCGGCCAGGTCGCGGGTGAAGCGGTGGGTCACGGTGACGGTGCAGCCGCCCAGTAGCAGCTCCAGCGCCATCGGGCGGCCGACGATGTTCGATGCGCCTACGACCACTGCGTCCATGCCGTAGAGGTCCACGCCGGTGCTTTGCAGCAGGGTCATGATGCCTTTCGGGGTGCAGGGGCGCAGCAGCGGGATACGCTGGGCGAGGCGGCCGATATTGAAGGGGTGGAAACCGTCCACGTCCTTGTCCGGGCTGATGCGCTCCAGCAACTGGGAGGCGTCGAGATGGGCGGGCAGGGGCAGCTGGACGAGGATGCCGTCGATGGCCGGGTCGGCGTTCAGGCGGTCGATCAAGGCCAGCAGCTCTTCCTGGGTGGTGCTGGCGGGGAGGTCGTACGCCTGGGAGAGGAAGCCGACCTCTTCACAGTCCTTGCGCTTGTGCGCGACATAGACCTGAGAGGCGGGGTCGCTGCCGACCAGGATCACAGCCAGGCCGGGGATGCGCAGACCTTGCTGGCGGCGTTCGTCGACGCGTTGGCCAATCTGCTGGCGGAGGCTGGCGGCGATCGCTTTGCCGTCGATCAGTTTTGCAGTCATGTCGGGGGGATAACCATTAAGGCGGGTGAAAAGAAGGCGCGCATTTTCGCACGCTGCCCTCATAAGGCAAAGGCGGACGTCCCCGATTTGGCGTAACTCCTTTATCTCTTTGAATTTTTTTTAAAAAAGTTGTTGACGGGGTATGGCCTCATCGATAACATGCGCCCCGCTTGCCGAGCACAGCCTGAAACACGAAAGAGGCGGTGCCAACCGATTCGGTGGTTTCCACTGAGTCTGCTTAGCAAGGGTTGCCGCCACTAAAGCGCCCGTAGCTCAGCTGGATAGAGCATCCGCCTTCTAAGCGGATGGTCGCAGGTTCGAGTCCTGCCGGGTGCGCCAAGTGGCGTTCGGTACAAGCAAATGTAATATGGTGGGCGTAGCTCAGTTGGTAGAGCACAGGATTGTGGCTCCTGGTGTCGTGGGTTCGATTCCCATCGTCCACCCCATATTCCGAAGCGCCAGGCCCCGAGCCTGGCGTTTTCGTTTCTGCGGTACCCTGCGGACGTGGTGAAATTGGTAGACACGCCGGATTTAGGTTCCGGTGGCGCAAGCTGTGAGAGTTCGAGTCTCTCCGTCCGCACCATCTTCTTTCCATAAGCTCTCGCATCCGTGAATTTCTGCAGCTTCCACTCAGGGTGACTTCTGCATTTCTAGCTACTAGAATGCTTGCCCTTGATTCTGGGAGCCGGAAGGACCGGCTTACGTCTGTGCCACGAGGAATATCCATGCAAGTTTCCGTTGAAAGCACCTCCGCTCTTGAGCGCCGCATGACCGTTGGCGTGCCGGCCGAGCGTATCGAGACCGAAGTCAACAAGCGTCTGCAGCAGACCGCTCGTCGCGCCAAGGTTCCTGGCTTCCGTCCCGGCAAGGTGCCGATGAGCGTGATCCGTCAGCGCTACGAAGCCGCCGCTCGTCAGGAAGCCCTCGGTGACCTGATCCAGGAAACCTTCTACGAAGCCGTGGTCGAGCAGAAGCTGAACCCGGCCGGTGCTCCTTCCGTCGAGCCGAAAGTGTTCGAGAAAGAGAAGGGCCTTGAGTACATCGCTACCTTCGAAGTCTTCCCCGAATTCCAGGTTGCCGGTTTCGACGGCATCAAGGTCGAGCGCCTGCAGGCCGACGTGGCTGACGCCGATCTCGACAACATGCTGGACATCCTGCGCAAGCAGAACACCCGCTTCGAAGCCGTTGACCGCGCCGCTCAGAACGACGACCAGGTGAACATCGACTTCGTCGGCAAGATCGACGGCGAAGCCTTCGCTGGCGGTTCCGCCAAGGGCACCCTGCTGGTGCTGGGCTCCGGCCGCATGATCCCGGGCTTCGAAGAAGGCCTGGTTGGCGCCAAGGCCGGCGAAGAGCGCGTGCTGAACGTGACCTTCCCCGAGGACTACCAGAACCTCGACCTGGCCGGCAAGGCCGCCGAGTTCGCCGTTACCGTCAACAGCGTCGCCGAGCCGAAGCTGCCGGAACTGAACGAAGAATTCTTCGCTCTGTTCGGCGTGAAGGAAAGCACCCTGGAAGGCTTCCGCACCGAAGTTCGCAAGAACATGGAGCGTGAACTGCGTCAGGCCATCAAGTCCAAGGTGAAGAACCAGGTGATGGAAGGTCTGGTCGAGACCAACCCGATCGAAGTTCCGAAAGCCCTGATCAGCAACGAAGTCAATCGTCTGCGCGTCCAGGCTGTCCAGCAGTTCGGCGGCAACATCAAGCCGGACCAACTGCCGGCCGAACTGTTCGAAGAGCAGGCCAAGCGCCGCGTCGTGCTGGGTCTGATCGTCGCCGAGCTGGTCAAGCAGCACGAGCTGAAGGCTGACGAAGCCCGCGTTCGCGAAATGATCGAAGAGATGGCTTCCGCTTACCAGGAGCCGGAACAGGTTGTTTCCTGGTACTACAAGAACGACCAGCAACTGAACGAAGTCCGTTCGGTTGTACTGGAAGAACAAGTTGTAGATACTGTCCTGCAGAAGGCCAATGTGACCGACAAGCAGGTATCCTACGAAGAAGCGGTCAAGCCTGCAGAAGCTCCGCAAGCAGCCTGATCCAGCGCTTCGTTCGATTGTCACAAGCCAGCCTTCGGGCTGGCTTGTGCGTCTATAGAGACATGACTTTTTATTAGGGAGTGATCGTCGGACATGCATAATCCTTATATGCCGCAAGTTCCGAACATTCAGGCCGCGGGTGGTCTGGTGCCGATGGTGGTGGAGCAGTCCGCCCGCGGTGAGCGTTCCTACGACATCTATTCGCGCCTGCTGAAGGAGCGGATCATCTTCCTGGTCGGCCAGGTCGAGGACTACATGGCCAACCTCGTGGTGGCCCAGTTGCTGTTCCTCGAAGCCGAGAACCCGGACAAGGACATCCACCTCTACATCAACTCCCCGGGTGGCTCCGTGACCGCTGGCATGTCGATCTACGACACCATGCAGTTCATCAAGCCCGATGTGTCCACCATCTGCGTGGGTCAGGCGTGCAGCATGGGTGCCCTGCTGCTGGCCGGCGGCGCCGCGGGCAAGCGCTACTGCCTGCCGCACTCGCGGATGATGATCCACCAGCCGCTGGGCGGTTTCCAGGGCCAGGCCTCGGACATCGAGATCCACGCCAAGGAAATCCTCTTCATCAAGGAGCGCCTGAACCAGGTGCTGGCGCACCATACCGGCCAGCCGCTGGATATCATCGCCCGCGATACCGACCGTGACCGCTTCATGAGCGGCGAAGAGGCCGTCAAATACGGTCTGATCGATCAGGTCTTCACTCAGCGTCCTGCTGCGAGCTGAGTCTCTCCGCAATACCGCGGCCGGTGATCCGGCCGCTTCGCGGGCTTGAAAATGCCTGCGAATGCCTTCATCTTGTCCTTCACGTATATCCCCGATTGGAACGATCGAATGACTGACACCCGCAACGGCGAGGACAACGGCAAGCTGCTGTATTGCTCCTTCTGCGGCAAGAGCCAGCACGAAGTGCGCAAGTTGATTGCCGGCCCCTCGGTCTTTATCTGCGACGAGTGCGTCGACCTGTGCAACGACATCATCCGTGAGGAGGTGCAGGAAGCACAGGCGGAGAGCAGTGCGCACAAGCTACCGGCGCCGAAAGAGATCCGCACCATCCTCGATCAGTACGTGATCGGCCAGGAACGTGCCAAGAAGACGCTCGCTGTGGCGGTGTACAACCACTACAAGCGTCTGAACCAGCGTGAGCGCAAGGACGATGTCGAACTCGGCAAGAGCAACATCCTGCTGATCGGGCCGACCGGCTCGGGCAAGACCCTGCTCGCCGAGACCCTGGCGCGTCTGCTCAATGTTCCCTTCACCATCGCCGATGCCACCACCCTCACCGAGGCTGGCTACGTGGGCGAGGACGTCGAGAACATCATCCAGAAGCTGCTGCAGAAGTGCGACTACGATGTCGAGAAAGCCCAGATGGGCATCGTCTACATCGACGAAATCGACAAGATCTCGCGCAAATCCGACAACCCGTCGATCACCCGCGACGTGTCCGGCGAAGGCGTTCAGCAGGCTCTGCTGAAGCTGATCGAAGGCACCGTGGCTTCCGTACCGCCCCAGGGCGGCCGCAAGCACCCGCAGCAGGAATTCCTGCAGGTCGACACCCGCAACATCCTGTTCATCTGCGGCGGTGCGTTCGCTGGCCTGGAAAAGGTCATCCAGAACCGTTCCACCAAGGGCGGCATCGGCTTCAACGCCGAGGTTCGCAGCCAGGAAGCGGGCAAGAAGGTGGGCGAGGCGCTGCGTGAGGTCGAGCCGGAAGATCTGGTGAAATTCGGCCTGATCCCCGAGTTCGTCGGCCGCCTGCCGATCATCGCGACCCTTGACGAGCTGGACGAGCCTGCGCTGATGCAGATTCTGACCGAGCCGAAGAACGCGCTGACCAAGCAGTACGCCAAGCTTTTCGAGATGGAAGGCGTGGACCTCGAGTTCCGCCCGGACGCGCTCAAGGCCGTCGCCCGTCGCGCCCTGGAGCGCAAGACCGGCGCCCGTGGCCTGCGGTCGATCCTCGAAGGCATTCTGCTCGATACCATGTACGAGATCCCCTCGCAGAACGACGTCAGCAAGGTGGTGATCGACGAAAGCGTCATCGAGGGCTCCTCCCAGCCGCTGCTGATCTACGAGAACAGCGAGCAGCCGGCCAAGGCTGCACCTGACGCCTGAAACCAGAAGGGGCCCTAGGGCCCCTTTTTTCTTCCCATCTACCGCGCTTGTTTTTTCCCAGTCCTAACCCCATCTTAGCCCGAAGGGTCCAAACCCACCGTTCAGGCCAAGTGCCGCTGTAGAGCCGAATATCATGAAAACACTCGTCGAGTTGCCCCTGCTGCCCCTGCGTGACGTAGTGGTCTATCCGCACATGGTCATCCCGCTTTTCGTGGGGCGTGAGAAATCCATCGAGGCCCTCGAGGCCGCCATGACCAGCGACAAGCAGATCCTGTTGCTGGCGCAGAAGAACCCTGCCGACGACGACCCGGGCGCCGACGGCCTGTACCGCATGGGCACCGTTGCCACCGTCCTGCAATTGCTGAAACTGCCCGACGGCACCGTCAAGGTGCTGGTCGAGGGTGAGCAGCGTGGCCAGGTCGAACGCTTCATCGACGAGGACGCCTACTGCCGCGCGGAAGTTTCGATCATTGACGAGGTCACCGTCGGCGAGCGCGAATCCGAGGTCTTCACCCGCAGCCTGCTCAGCCAGTTCGAGCAGTACGTCCAGTTGGGCAAGAAGGTCCCGGCTGAAGTCCTGTCTTCGCTCAACAGCATCGACGAGCCCGGCCGCCTGGTGGATACCATGGCCGCCCACATGGCGCTGAAGATCGAGCAGAAGCAGGAAATTCTCGAGATCACCGAACTGTCCGCCCGCGTCGAGCACGTGCTGGCCATGCTGGATGCCGAGATCGACCTGCTGCAGGTCGAAAAGCGCATCCGCGGCCGCGTGAAGAAGCAGATGGAGCGCAGCCAGCGCGAGTACTATCTCAACGAACAGATGAAGGCCATCCAGAAAGAACTGGGTGACATCGACGAAGGCCACAACGAAGTCGAGGAGCTGAAGAAGCGCATCGACGCCGCCGGCCTGACCAAGGAAGCCCTGGCCAAGGCCACTGCCGAGTTGAACAAGCTCAAGCAGATGTCGCCGATGTCCGCCGAGGCGACCGTGGTGCGTTCCTATATCGACTGGCTGGTCAATGTGCCGTGGAAGGCCGAGAGCAAGGTGCGCCACGACCTGGACAAGGCCGAGGACATCCTCGATGCCGATCACTACGGGCTGGAAGAGGTCAAGGAGCGCATCCTCGAGTATCTCGCCGTGCAGAAGCGCGTGAAGAAACTCAAGGGTCCGGTGCTCTGCCTGGTCGGCCCGCCCGGCGTGGGCAAGACCTCGCTGGCCGAGTCCATCGCCCGTGCGACCAACCGCAAGTTCGTGCGCATGGCCTTGGGTGGTGTGCGTGACGAGGCTGAAATCCGCGGTCACCGCCGTACCTACATCGGCTCCATGCCCGGTCGTCTGATTCAGAAAATGACCAAGGTCGGCGTACGCAATCCCCTGTTCCTGCTCGACGAAATCGACAAGATGGGTAGCGACATGCGCGGCGATCCCGCGTCGGCGTTGCTGGAAGTGCTCGATCCGGAGCAGAACCACAACTTCAACGACCACTACCTCGAAGTCGACTACGACCTCTCCGACGTGATGTTCCTCTGCACGGCCAACTCCATGAATATTCCGGCGCCGTTGCTGGACCGCATGGAAGTCATCCGCCTGCCGGGTTACACCGAGGACGAGAAGATCAACATCGCCTCGAAATATCTTGTACCGAAACAGACGGCGGCCAATGGACTGAAGAAGGGCGAGCTGGTCTTCGAGGAAGCCGCTACCCGTGACATCATCCGCTATTACACCCGCGAAGCCGGTGTGCGCAGCCTCGAGCGCCAGATTGCCAAGGTCTGCCGCAAGGCGGTCAAGGACGGCGGCAAGGCCAAGCGCATCGACGCCGTGGTGACTCCGGATTCGCTGGAGAATTACCTGGGTGTGCGCAAGTTCCGCTACGGCCTGGCCGAGCAGCAGGACCAGATCGGCCAGGTAACCGGGCTGGCATGGACCCAGGTGGGCGGCGAACTGCTGACCATCGAGTCGGCCATGGTTCCCGGCAAGGGCGCGCTGACCAAGACCGGTTCGCTGGGCGACGTCATGGCGGAGTCCATCACCGCCGCGCTGACCGTGGTTCGTAGCCGTTCGAAGAGCCTCGGCATCGCCCCGGACTTCCACGAGAAGCATGACATCCACATCCACGTCCCAGAGGGCGCCACGCCCAAGGACGGCCCCAGCGCGGGCATCGGCATGTGTACCGCACTGGTCTCGGCGATCACCCAGATCCCGGTTCGCGCGGACGTTGCCATGACCGGCGAGATCACCCTGCGGGGGCAGGTGCTGGCCATTGGCGGCCTGAAGGAAAAACTTCTGGCTGCACACCGGGGTGGAATCAAGACTGTGATCATTCCCGAGGAAAATGTACGAGACCTTAGGGAAATTCCGGATAATATTAAGGCCGATCTCGTTATTAAACCGGTTAAATGGATTGACGAGGTCCTGCAAATTGCGCTGCAATACGCCCCGGAGCCCTTGCCCGATGCGGCTCCCGAGATGGTTGCAAAGGATGAGAAGCGCGAGTCTGATTCCAAGGAGCGAATCAGCACGCATTAGTTGGGGGGCTTTCTTGACACTGTTTTTGAGCCCTTGTTATAAAGCGGCACTTGCTTTGTCAGATGGCAAACCAGCACCTGCTTTTGCTTACACCTAACACATAGAAACATACTCAACAGAAATAAGGGGACTTAGAGTGAACAAGTCGGAACTGATCGATGCTATCGCCGCATCTGCTGATATCCCGAAAGCTGTTGCCGGTCGCGCTCTGGACGCGGTGATCGAGTCCGTAACTGGCGCCCTGAAGGCTGGTGACTCCGTCGTACTGGTCGGCTTCGGCACCTTCGCTGTCAAAGAGCGTGCTGCTCGCACCGGTCGCAACCCGCAAACCGGCAAGCCGATCAAGATCGCTGCTGCTAAGATCCCGGGCTTCAAGGCCGGTAAAGCCCTCAAGGACGCTGTCAACTAAGCGTCTTTTTGGACTTGACCTGGACCGGTTCAACCTCGGTTGGGCCGGTCACGGAGCGGTGACCCGGCTGGCGTAAGTCGGTTGGAATCATCAGGGGTCACGGGCTCGATGCCCGCAAGCTCCACCAGTTACGAGAAGGCGCATCCTCGGATGCGCCTTTCTTATATCCGCTTTTTTTCCACGCCGCGCCGCCATTGACGGTGGGCCGTGGCCGCGTCGGGGGCCGCATGCTGCAAAACATCAGGGACAATTCCCAAGGCTGGATCACCAAGACCATCCTGGGCGTGATCGTTGTCCTCATGGCTTTGACCGGGTTCGATCAGATCATTCGCGCAACCCACCACGAGAACGTCGCTGCTCAAGTCAACGGTGAAGACATCGGTCTGCCCGAACTGCAGCAGGCTGCGGACATGCAGCGTCGCCAGTTGATGCAGCGCCTGGGCAAGGACTTCGATTCGTCCATGCTCGACGACAAGCTGCTCAAGGAATCCGCGCTGAAGTCGCTCATCGAGCGCAAGCTGGTCCTGCAGGCTGCCCAGAACGACAAGTTCGCCTTCTCCCAGCAGGCGCTGGACCAGTTGATCCTGTCGACTCCTGAATTCCAGGTGGACGGCAAGTTCAGCGCTGAGCGCTTCGATCAGGTCATCCGCCAGATGGGCTATGACCGCATGCAGTTCCGCCGCATGTTCGGCGAGGAAATGCTGATCGGTCAGCTGCGCGCCGGCATCGCCGGAACCGGTTTCGTCACCGACGACGAGCTGAACGCCTTCGCCCGTCTGGAGAAGCAGACCCGCGACTTCGCCACCCTGACCCTCAAGGCCGACCCGGCCAGGAGCAAGGTCGAGGACAGCGAGATCAAGGCGTACTACGACGCTCACCGCACCGAGTTCCTGACGCCCGAACAGGTCACCATCGACTACATCGAGTTGAAGAAATCCGCCTTCTTCGATCAGGTCGAGGTGAAGAAGGAAGACCTCGACGCCCTCTATCAGAAGGAAATCGCCGGCCTGGCCGAGCAGCGCGACGCCGCGCACATTCTGATCGAGGTGAACGACAAGCAGAATGACCAGCAGGCCAAGGCCAGGATCGACGAGATCAAGGCGCGCCTGGACAAGGGTGAAGACTTCGCCAAGCTGGCCAAGGAGCTGTCCAACGACACCGGTTCCGCCGCCAATGGTGGTGACCTGGGCTTCGCCGGTCGCGGCGTGTATGACCCGGCTTTCGAAGAGTCGCTCTACGCGCTGAAGAAGGGCGAAGTATCCGCTCCGGTGAAGACCTCCTACGGCTGGCACCTGATCAAGCTGCTCGGCGTCGAAGCGCCGGAGGTTCCGACCTTCGACAGCCTGAAGGCCAAGCTGGAGCATGAAGCCAAGACCCAACTGGTCGAGCAGCGCTTCGTCGATGCCACCAAGCAGCTGGAAAGCTCCGCCTACGAGGCTTCCGATCTGGGCCAGCCGGCTCAGGACATGGGCTTGAAGGTGCAGACCAGCAAGCCGTTCGGCAAGGAGGGTGGCGAAGGCGTGACCGCCAACCGCCAGGTCATCCAGGCTGCGTTCAGTCCCGAAGTGCTCGAGGAGGGTGCGAACAGCGGCGCCATCGAGCTCGATCCGGATACCGTGGTCGTGCTGCGCGTGAAGGAGCACCACAAGCCTGAGCAGGAAACTCTCGAGCAGGTGAGTGCCGATATCCTCAAGCGTCTGCAGGTGGAACATGCCGCCACCGATGCCAAGGCCCGTGGCGAAGCGCTGCTGGCTGGGCTGCGCGACGGCAAGATCCCGCTGACCCAGGCCCAGGAAGGGCAGCAGTGGAAGGTCGTCGAAGCGGCCGCCCGTGGTCAGGAAGGTGTCGACCCGGTCGTGCTGCAGAGCGTGTTCCGCATGGCCCGCCCGCAAGGCGCCGATAAGCCCGGCCTGGGTGGCGTTGCGCTGCAGAACGGTGACTTCGTGCTGGTCAAGCTCAGCGGTGTGAGCGAGCCGGAGGGCAAGCCGACCGAGCAGGAGAAAGCGATGTACCAGCGCTTCCTCGCCTCGCGTAGCGGTGCGGATGATTTTGCCGCCTTCCGTCGCTACCTGCAGGATCAGGCGAAGATCGAGAAATTCGACGAAGCCAAGAAGTGACAGACAGGGGCCGCGCAAGCGGCCCTTGTTCTTTCGGGCAAGGAAAAGGCCGCATCAGCGACCTTTTTTCATGGAGCTATAGGAGTGGGCTTGCTCGCGAATCGATCGCCATCGGTGCCGCCGGCTGGGTTCGCGAGCAAGCTCGCTCCTACAACTTTGGGCAATTTCAGTCGTCGCCCAGCGGGCCCATCGCGGTGGTGTTGAAGCCGCCGTCGACATAGAGGATTTCGCCGCTGATGCCACTGGCCAGGTCCGAGCAGAGGAAGGCGCCGGCGTTGCCGACCTCCTCGATGGTCACGTTGCGCCGCAGCGGCGTCTGGCGCTCGTTGGCGGCGAGCATCCTGCGGAAGCTCTTGATCCCGGAGGCGGCCAGGGTGCGGATTGGGCCGGCGGAGATGGCGTTGACGCGGGTGCCTTCCGGGCCGAGGCTGCCGGCCAGGTAGCGCACGCCGGCTTCCAGGCTGGCCTTGGCCATGCCCATGACGTTGTAGTTGGGCAACGTGCGCTCGGCGCCCAGGTAGGAAAGCGTCAGCAGGCTGCCGTGACGGCCGCGCATCAGCTCGCGCCCGGCCTTGGCGAGGGCGACGAAGCTGTATGCGCTGATGTCGTGGGCGATGCGGAAGCCGTCGCGGGTGGTGACTTCGGTGAAGTCGCCGTCGAGCTGGTCGCCCGGCGCGAAGCCCACCGAGTGGACGATGCAGTCCAGGCCGTCCCACTGCCTTGCCAGCGCGGCGAACACGGCCTCGATGTCCGCGTCGCTGGCCACGTCGCAGGGAAAGCACAGCTCGGCGCTGGAGCCCCAGCTGGTGGCGAACTCCTCGACGCGGCCCTTGAGCTTGTCGTTCTGGTAGGTGAACGCGAGCTCGGCGCCTTCCCGATGCATCGCCGCGGCGATACCGGAGGCGATGGACAGCTTGCTGGCGACACCGACTATCAGAACGCGTTTACCGGCGAGAAACCCCATATGATTGCTTCCTTTTCAGGCTGCTGGCTCAGGCTTGCGTGGGCACCATGAAGGCTGCTTCCAGCAATTGCTGTGTGTACGCATGTTGCGGCGCGGCGAAGACATCCTCGGCCATGCCCTGTTCGACCACCTTGCCGTGGCGGATCACCATCAACTGGTGACTGAGGGCTTTGACCACCGCCAGGTCGTGGCTGATGAACAGGTAGGTCAGGTTGTACTTGGCCTGCAGCCCGCGCAGCAGTTCGACCACCTGGCGCTGCACGGTGCGGTCCAGCGCCGAGGTCGGCTCGTCCAGCAGGATCAGCGCCGGCTTGAGCACCAATGCGCGGGCGATGGCGATGCGCTGCCGCTGGCCGCCGGAAAATTCATGGGGGTAGCGGTGGCGGGTGTCCGGGTCGAGCCCGACTTCCTTGAGCGCCTCGATGATCGCCAGCTCGCGTTCCTCGGCGGTGCCCATGCCATGTATTTCCAGGCCTTCGCCGACGATCTGGCCCACCGACATGCGCGGGCTGAGGCTGCCGAACGGGTCCTGGAAGACGACCTGCATTTCGCGCCGCAGAGGCCTGACCTGCGCCTGGTTCATGCCTTCGATGGCCTGGCCTTCGAAGCGGATGCCGCCCTGGCTGTTGATCAGGCGCAGGATGGCCAGGCCCAGAGTCGACTTGCCCGAGCCGCTCTCGCCGACGATGCCCAGGGTCTGGCCGCGCGGCAGGCTGAAGTCGATACCGTCCACTGCCTTGACGTGGTCGACGGTCTTGCGGAACACGCCTTTCTTGATCGGGAACCACACGCGCAGGTCGTCGACCTCCAGCAGCGGTGCACCGGGCTCGTTCTGCGTGGGGGTACCGCTGGGCTCGGCGCCGAGCAATTCGCGCGTGTAGGGGTGCTGCGGGGCCGCGAAGAGGGTTTCGCAATCAGCCTGCTCGACGATGCAGCCGCGCTTCATCACGCAGACGCGATGGGCGATGCGCCGCACCAGGTTGAGGTCATGGGTGATCAGCAGCAGGGCCATGCCCAGGCGCTGTTGCAGGTCGCGCAGCAGGTCGAGGATCTTCAGCTGCACCGTGACGTCCAGCGCCGTGGTCGGTTCGTCGGCGATCAGCAGCTCCGGCTCGCAGGCCAGGGCCATGGCGATCATCACCCGCTGCCGCTGGCCGCCGGAAAGCTCGTGCGGGTAGGCCTTGAGACGACTGGCCGGATTGGGGATGCCGACCAGATCGA
Organism: Pseudomonas sp. Pseusp97; assembly: GCF_047304025.1. Taxonomy (NCBI): domain Bacteria; kingdom Pseudomonadati; phylum Pseudomonadota; class Gammaproteobacteria; order Pseudomonadales; family Pseudomonadaceae; genus Pseudomonas; species Pseudomonas sp. Pseusp97. The sequence continues at coordinate 25,910 of NZ_JBGLYK010000012.1, forward strand.
GCAGTTCCAGCGTGCGTGCGCGGGCCTGATTGCCGCTCATGCCCTTGTGCAACGCGAGCACTTCGCCGATCTGCTTCTCGATGGTGTGCAGCGGGTTCAGCGAGGTCATGGGTTCCTGGAACACCATGGCGATGCGGTTGCCGCGGATGCCGCGCAGCTTGCGCTCGGGCAGCTTGAGCAGGTCCTTGCCGGCGTACTGGATACTGCCGGAGGGATGGCTGGCGGTGGGGTAGGGCAGCAGGCGCAGGATGGAGTGCGCGGTGACCGACTTGCCGGAGCCGCTTTCACCCACCAGCGCCAGGGTCTCGCCCTTGCGGATGTCGAAGCTGATGTGTTCCACCGCGCGCACCTGTTCGTCGCCGCAGAGGAAATCGACGGACAGGTCGCGGACTTCGATGAGGTTCTCGTTCTGGCTCATGTCACTTCCTCGGGTCGAAGGCATCGCGGGCGGCTTCGCCGATGAACACCAGCAGGCTCAGCATCACGGCCAGCACCACGAAGGCGGTGATGCCCAGCCAGGGCGCCTGCAGGTTGGACTTGCCCTGGGCGACCAGCTCGCCCAGCGACGGCGCGCCGGCGGGCAGGCCGAAGCCGAGGAAGTCCAGGGAGGTCAGGGTGCCGATCGCGCCGGTGAGGATGAAGGGCATGAAGGTCAGGGTGGAGATCATCGCGTTGGGCAGGATGTGGCGGAACATGATCGCCCCGTTGCGCATGCCCAGGGCGCGCGCAGCCCGCACGTACTCCAGGTTGCGGCCACGGAGGAACTCGGCGCGCACCACGTCCACCAGGCTCATCCAGGAGAACAGCAGCATGATCCCCAGCAGCCACCAGAAGCCGGGCTGCACGAAGCTGGCGAGGATGATCAGCAGGTAGAGCACCGGCAGGCCGGACCAGATTTCCAGGAAGCGCTGGCCGAGCAGGTCGATCCACCCGCCGTAGAAGCCCTGCAGCGCGCCCACGGCGACGCCGATGAGGGAGCTGAGCACGGTGAGGATCAGGGCGAACAGCACGGAGACGCGGAAGCCATAGATCACCCGCGCCATCACGTCGCGCGCCTGGTCGTCGGTGCCCAGCCAGTTCTCCGCGCTGGGGGCCGAAGGGGCTGGCACCCGCAGGTCGTAGTTGATGGTGTCGTAGCTGTAGGCGATCGGCGGCCAGAGAATCCAGCCGTCCTTCTGCGCGATCTGTTCGCGCATGTACGGGCTCTTGTAGTTCGCCTCCATGGGGAACTCGCCGCCGAAGGCGGTTTCCGGGTAGCGCTTGAGCACCGGGAAGTACCACTGGCCGTCGTAACGGATCGCCAGCGGCTTGTCGTTGGCGATCAGCTCGGCGCCCAGGCTCAGGACGAACAGCGCGAGGAACAGCCAGAGCGACCACCAGCCACGCTTGTTGGCCTTGAAGCGCGCCCAGCGGCGCTGATTGATGGGAGACAGGCGCATCGGATTACTCCCGGTTCTCGAAGTCGATGCGCGGATCGACCAGCGTGTAGAGGACGTCGCTGACCAGCTTCATGATCAGGCCGAACAGGGTGAAGATGAACAGCGTGCCGAACACCACCGGGTAGTCGCGGTTCAGCGCCGCCTCGAAGCTCAGCAGGCCCAGGCCGTCGAGGGAGAAGATCACCTCGATCAGCAGCGAGCCGGTGAAGAAGATGCCCAGCAGGGCCGAGGGCAGGCCGGCGATGATCAGCAGCATGGCGTTGCGGAACACGTGGCCGTAGAGCACGCGGCGTTCGGTCAGGCCCTTGGCGCGGGCGGTGACCACGTACTGCTTGCCGATCTCGTCGAGGAAGCTGTTCTTGGTCAGCAGGGTGATGGTGGCGAAGTTGCCGATCACCAGCGCGGTGATGGGCAGCGCGAGGTGCCAGAAGTAGTCGCGGACTTTGCCGCCCCAGGTCAGCTCGTCGAAGTTGTTGGAGGTCAGTCCCCTGAGCGGGAACCAGTCCCAGTAGCTGCCGCCGGCGAACAGCACCACCAGCAGGATGGCGAAGAGGAACGCGGGGATGGCGTAGCCGACGATGATCGCCGAGCTGGTCCAGACGTCGAAGTGGCTGCCATGGCGCACCGCCTTGGCGATGCCCAGCGGGATCGATACCAGGTACATGATCAGCGTGCTCCACAACCCGAGGGAGATGGACACGGGCAGCTTCTCGACGATCAGGTCGGTGACCTTGGCGTCGCGGAAGAAGCTCTGGCCGAAGTCCAGGTGCACGTAGTTCTTGAGCATTATCCAGAAACGCTCGGGCGCCGGCTTGTCGAAGCCGTACATGCGCTCGATTTCCTTCACCAGTTCCGGGTCCAGGCCCTGGGCGCCGCGGTAGTGCGTGCCAGCCGAGGCGACTTCACCGCCGCCGCCGGAAATGCGCCCGGTGGCGCCGCCGCTGGCGGCGTCGAAGCCTTCCAGCTTGGCGATCATCTGTTCCACCGGGCCGCCGGGAGCGGCCTGGATGATGATGAAGTTGACCAGCAGGATGCCGAACAGGGTGGGGATGATCAGCAGCAGGCGCCGCAGGATGTAGGCCAGCATCAGTTGGCCCCTTGGGCGACGGCGCCGTCAGCCGGCGCTTCGTTCGCGGCCTTGGCGCCCGCGTTGGTCGGTACCGCCTTGTCGCGGGCCTGCCACCAGGTCTGCAGCGCGTAGCTGTAGGGCGGCAACTTTTCCGGGTGGGCGATGCGGTTCCAGTAGGCGATGCGCCAGTTGCCCAGGTACCAGTTGGGCACCACGTAGTGGCCCCAGAGCAGCGCGCGGTCGAGGGCGCGGGCATGGCGCACCAGGCTTTCCCGGGAGCCGGCGTTGATCAGGCCTTCCACCAGGGCGTCGATGCCCGGGTCGCGCAGGCCGATGAAGTTGCGGCTGCCGGGTTTGTCGGCGCTGCTGGAGTGCCAGAACTCGCGCTGCTCGTTGCCCGGCGAGCTGGACTGCGGCCAGCTGCTGACGATCATGTCGTAGTCCCGCGAGCGCAGGCGGTTGATGTACTGCGAGACGTCGACCCGGCGCAGCTGCATGTCGATGCCAAGCTCCGCGAGATTGCGCTTGAAGGGCAGCAGCACGCGCTCGAAATCGGCCTGGGCGAGCATGAACTCGAAGCTCAGCTGCTTGCCGTCGGGGCCGACCATCTTGTCGTTCTCGATCTTGTAGCCGGCGTCCAGCAGCAGCTGGTAGGCCTTGCGCTTCTGCTCGCGGATGATGCCGCTGCCGTCGCTGGTGGGCGGCACGTAGACCTGGGTGAAGACCTCTGGCGGCAGCTTGTCGCGCAGCGGTTCGAGAATCTTCAGCTCCTCGGCGTCGGGCAGCTCCTTGGCGGCCATCTCGGAGTTCTCGAAGAAGCTGCCATCGCGCAGGTAGGAGCCGAAGAACAGCTGCTTGTTGGTCCATTCGAAGTCGAACAGGTTGGTGATCGCCTCGCGCACGCGCGGGTCCTGGAACACCGGGCGGCGGATGTTGAAGGCATAGGCCTGCATGCCCCACGGATTGCCGTTGACCGGCTCCTCGCGGACGATGCGGCCGTCACGCACGGCGGGCGAGTCGTAGGCGGTCGCCCAGTTCTTCGCGATGCGTTCGTCGTTGAAGTCGAATTGCCCGGCCTTGAAGGCTTCCAGGGCGACGGTGAGGTCGCGGTAGGACTCCACCACCACGGCATCGAAGTTGTTGAAGCCGCGATTCACCGGCAGCTTGTCGCCCCACCAGTCCTTGACCTTCTCGTAGCGGATCGAGCGGCCGGCCTCGACCTTGGCGATGCGGTACGGGCCGCTGCCCAGGGGTGGTTCCATGTTGGTCTTGTTGAAGTCGCGGCTGGCCCACCAGTGCTTGGGCAGGATCGACAGCTGGCCGAGGATCAGCGGCAGCTCGCGGTTGTCGCCGTGCTTGAAGTCGAAGCGCACGCGCAGCTTGTCCTCGGCGACCACCTTGTCGACGTCCGCGTAGTAGTTGCGGTACATCGGGTCGCCGTCCTTCATCAGTGTCTCGAAGGTGAACACCACATCCTCGGCGGTGACCGGCGTGCCGTCCTGGAAGCGCGCCTCGGGGCGCAGGTAGTAGCGGACAAAGCGGTGCTCCGGGTCCTTCTCGATCTTCTCGGCGAGCAGGCCGTATTCGGTGAAGGGCTCGTCGAGGGAGTGGAAGGTCAGGGTGTCGTAGATCAAGTTGATCTGCGGCGCGGAGTTGCCCTTGGCGATGAAGGGGTTGAGGCTGTCGAAACCGCCGAAGTCGGACAGGCGCAACGTGCCGCCCTTGGGGGCATCCGGGTTGACGAAGTCGAAGTGCTTGAAGTTCGCCGGGTACTTCGGCGCCTCGTCATACAGGGTGATGGCGTGCTGCGGCGCGGCCTGCGCACTGCCCAGCAGTCCCAGCAACAGGCCGGCGCAGAGCGCGGCGCGGCGGGGGCTCTTCATAGGGTTTTCTCCTGGTCTTTTTGCCACCAGGCTCGCAGGCCCAGAGTGTAGGGCGGCGTGGTGACGAAGGCGAAGCGGTTGCGGTACGCCAGTCGGTGCTTGTTCAGGTACCAGTTGGGAATGCTGTAGTGCTGCCACAGCAGCACCCGGTCCAGGGCGCGGGCCGCGGCTTCCTGCTGGTCGCGGTCGGTGGCGCCGAGGAGTTTCTCGAGCATCGCATCCACCACGGGGTTGGCGATGCCCGCATAGTTCTTGCTGCCCTTCACCGCCACCTGGCTGGAGTGGAAGTACTGCCATTGTTCGAGGCCGGGGCTGAGGGTCTGGGGCAGGGTCATCAGAATCATGTCGTAGTCGAACTGGTCCAGACGCTGTTTGTACTGGGCGCGGTCCACGGTGCGCAAGCTCGCATCGATGCCGATGCTGGCCAGATTCTCGCGATAGGGCTGGAGGATGCGTTCCAGGCTGGGGTTGACCAGCAGGATCTCGAAGCGCAGCTGCTTGCCGTTGGCGTCCAGCAGGCGGTCTCCGGAGAGCTTCCAGCCGGCTTCGCCCAATAGACCCAAGGCGTGGCGCAGGGTTTCCCGCGGGATGCCGGCGCCCTTGGTCACCGGCACCGTGAAGGGGCGCTTGAACAGCGCTTCGGGCAGTTGCGCGCGGTACGGTGAGAGCAGCAGCCACTCCTGGCCTTGCGGTACGCCGGTGGCAGACAGGGTGCTGTTGGGGTAGTAGCTGCTGGCGCGGACATAGGCGTCGTTGAACAGCGCCCGGTTGGTCCACTCGAAGTCGAACATCATCCCCAGGGCTTCGCGCAGGCGGCGATCGGCGAAGGTCGCGCGGCGGGTGTTGAGGAACAGCGCCTGGGTCTGGGTGGGAATCCGGTGGGGGATTTCCACCTTTACCACGTCACCGCGGCGTACCGCCGGGAAGCGGTAGTTGCTGCGCCAGTTCTTCGCCTGGTGTTCGATGTAGACGTCGAATTCGCCGGCCTTGAAGGCTTCGAAGGCGATGCCGGCGTCACGGTAGAAGTCCACCTCGACGCGGTCGAAGTTGTACTTGCCGCGGTTCACCGGCAGGTCCTTGCCCCACCAGTCCTTGACCCGCTCGAACACCAGCCGTCGCCCCGGCTCCACCTCGGTGATCCGGTAGGGGCCGCTGCCCAGCGGCGGCTCGAAGGTGGTGGCCTGGAAGTCGCGGCCTTTCCAGTAGTGCTGCGGCAGCACCGGCATCTCGCCCAGGCGCAGGATCAGCAGCGGGTTGTCGTGGCGCTTGAAGACGAAACGGATGCTCTGCGGCGAAAGGATGTCTACCCGCTGCACTTCCTGCAGGTTGGTGCGGTACATCGGGTGACCGTGGTGCAGCAGCGTGCGGTAGGAGAACGCCACGTCGTAGGCGGTAATCGGCTTGCCGTCGTGGAAGCGCGCTTCGGGGCGCAGGTTGAACACCACCCAGCTGCGGTCTTCGGCGTACTCGACGCTGCGGGCGATCAGGCCGTAGCTGGAGGCGGGCTCGTCGCCGGAAGGGTCATACAGGCCAGTACCGACCATCAGCGGCTCGTTCAGCTCGCTGACGCCGTACTGCAGGAAGTCCGCGGTGCTGACCGGCGGGCTGCCCTTGAAGGTGTAGGGGTTGAGCGTGTCGAAGCTGCCCAGGCCCATCAGCCGCAGCACGCCGCCCTTTGGTGCCAGAGGGTTGACCCAGTCGAAGTGGTCGAAGCTGGCCGGGTACTTGAGGTCGCCGAACTGGGCGTAGCCGTGGCTCTCGGTGATCTGGGCAGAGGCGGGGAGGCCCAGGAAAAGTCCCAGGAGCATCAGAGACAAGCGACGCATCAGGCGTAGGATCCGATCCTGGCTGGCTGAAGGAGAGTTGCGTCGTACAGTAGCAGCTTGTCCGTGCTGCCAGAAGACATGCGGCCGGGGCTGTGCGCCCCGGCGCAAGGTGAAACTCAGCGGCTGGCGGTATCGAGGTACAGGGTGATGGTCTGGCCCGGCTTGAGGGCCTTGCCGCTGCGCGGGTTCCAGCGCTTGATGTGCTGCATCTCGACGTTGAAGCGCTTGGCGATCAGGTACATCGAGTCGCCCTGCTTGACCTTGTAGTAGGTCGCGGTGTCCTGCTTGGCCTTGCTCTTGCTGCTGGAAGCCAGTTGGGTGGCAGCGGCGCTCTGCAGCCTGAGGGTCTGGCCGGGTTTGACGCCATGGCTGTCCAGGCCGTTCCAGCGCTTGAGGTCAGCGACGTCGACGCTGTTCTTCTTGGCGATGTTCCACAGGGTGTCGCCGTTCTTCACGGTGTAGCTGCGGGTGGCGACGCGGGCGCTGGCGACGGTTTTCGAGCTTTCTACCTGGGCCAGTTGACGCGGGCTCTCCGGCTCGATGGTCGGGCGACCGGGCTGGCCGGGAATGATCAGGGTCTGGCCGTTGCGCAGTCGGTTGGCGCTCAGGCGGTTGGCGGCCTTGAGCTCGGCGACGCTCAGACGGTAGCGCTGGGCGATGCTGTGCAGGCTGTCGCCCTTGCGCACGCGGTAGCGGCTGCCGGAGCTGGCCACGGTTGCCGCCAGCGGCTTGAGTTCGACCGGCTGCAGGTTCGCGACCCCGGCTTTAAGGGAGTCGGCCTTGGCCAGCGGCACCAGCAGGTGGTGCGGACCGTCCAGGGTCACGCCGCGCTTGAAGGCGGGGTTGAGCTGCTGCAGTTCGTCCTGGTCCAGGTCGGCCACCGCGGCGACCTGGGAGAGATCCAGGCCCGGCTTGACCCGGATCGAGGTGAAGTAGGGCTGGTTGGCGATCGGGCTGAGGTTGATGCCGTAGATGGTCGGGGCATTCACCAGTTGCGACAGGGCCAGCAGCTTGGGCACGTAGTCCTGGGTTTCCTGCGGCAGCGGCAGGTTCCAGTAGTCGGTGGGCAGGCCGAGGCGCTCGTTGCGCTCGATCGCGCGGCTGACGGTGCCTTCGCCGGCGTTGTAGGCGGCGAGCGCGAGCAGCCAGTCACCGTTGAACATGTCGTGCAGACGGTTCAGGTAGGTCAGGGCGGCGTTGGTCGAGGCGGTGATGTCGCGACGACCGTCATAGAAGTTGGTCTGGCGCAGGTTGAAGTGCGTGCCGGTGCTCGGGATGAACTGCCACAGGCCCACGGCCTGGGCGCGCGACACCGCCATCGGGTTGTACGAGCTCTCGATCATCGGCAGCAGCGCCAGTTCCAGCGGCATGTCGCGCTCTTCCAGGCGCTCGACGACGTAATGCATGTACGGGGCGCCGCGCTCGCTGGCATTTTCCAGGAACGACTGGTTGCTCATGAACCACAGGCGCTGACGCTCGATGCGCGGGTTGGTATTGAGCTGATCCTGCAACTGGAAGCCGCCGCGCATACGCTCCCAGATATCGTTCTGGGCTTCGTTCCAGGCCGGGTTGAACTGCACATCGACGGCGCGCGAGGCGCTGCGGATCTGGTTGTTGCTGGCGGTCTGCTGGGTCGACTGGCAGCCCGCCAGGCCCGCCGCGAGCAGCACAATGGAGACTCGGATGGCGCGTGCCAATGCGTCTAGATCGGAGGTCTTTCTGGTCTTGGGCGGCATTGGCTGATGACTATGTCCGGGGCAAAAATTTCGGCGATTCTAGAAACCGTGCCGGTCCTGGTCAAGATTTCGCCAGCCCTCAGAACTGGTCCTTCCAGCTGCGAATGGTCGCAAAGACCTCTTCCGGCGTGCGGATTTGCTGGCCGTTCCGCTCGTCGGCGATTTTCTTAACGGATATTTCTGACACGCGCAGGAAAGGATTCGTCGCCCGTTCCAGGGCAATGGAAGAAGGAAGGCTGATCCTGCCCTGTTCGCGCCAACGGCTGACTTCCTCGAAGCGTGCCAGGACTTCGGGGTTCTTCGGCTCCACGGCGCAGGCGAAGCGCAGGTTGCTCAAGGTGTATTCGTGGGCGCAGTACACTGCAGTTTGGCCGGGCAGGGCGGCCAGTCGGCTCAGCGAGGCGTGCATCTGCGCCGGCGTGCCTTCGAACAGGCGACCGCAACCCGCCGCGAACAGGGTGTCGCCGCAGAACAGCAGCGGTTGTTTTTCATCTTCGTTGCTATCTGTCGAGTGGAAATAGGCAATGTGCCCCAGGGTATGGCCGGGCACGTGGATGACCTGGAATTCCAGGCCCAGCACTTCGACACGGTCACCATCTTCCAGCGCCACGTCGCGCCCCGGAATCTTTTCCCCCGCCGGGCCCAGCACCCGGGCGCCGGTTTCGGCCTTCAGACGGGCGACGCCGCCGACGTGGTCGGCGTGGTGGTGGGTGACGAGGATGTCGGTCAGCTTCCAGCCGGGATGGGCCTGCAGCCATTGCTCGACCGGCGCGGCGTCACCCGGGTCGACCACCGCGCATTCGCGGCGGGCCGCATCCTGCAACAGCCAGAGGTAATTGTCGGAAAAGGCGGGAAGAGCATCTATCTGTATCATGGGTGGAAAGTCGCCAAGTGGTGGGCATTGGCGCATAGTAGTGCGGATACGCACTTTTGTGTCGCGCTGTCCCACAGGGGGTAGTGATGATTGAAGAACCCTTCGCCCAGGCCGATGCCGACTGGCTCGAACTGATCGACCAGGCCCGTCACTGGCTGTCCGGGCCGATCGGCGGGATGATGCTCGCCGCAGAACAGCAACTGCTGATCGACGAGCTGGAGCGCTATTTCGGCGGTTACCTGGTGCATTACGGACCGCATGCGGAGCTACCGGCCAGTGTCGGCAATATCCAGTGTGGCGTGCGCCTGGGGCCACCGTTGCCCGGCGTGGAGATCGCCTGCGACGAGGCGGCTTGGCCGCTGGGCGAGCACGCCGCCGACGTGGTGCTGCTGCACCACGGCCTGGATTTCTGCCTGTCACCGCATCGCCTGCTGCGCGAAGCCGCGCGCAGCGTGCGTCCTGGCGGGCATCTGCTGGTGGTCGGGGTGAATCCCTGGAGCGCCTGGGGGATCCGCCACTACTTCGCCCGCGACGCCTTGCGCCGCGCCCGTTGCATCTCGCCGAACCGGGTCTGCGACTGGCTCAACCTGCTGGGCTTCGCGCTGGAGAAACGCCGCTTCGGGTGTTATCGTCCGCCGCTTGCATCGGCGAAATGGCAGGGCCGTCTGGCCCGCATGGAGACCTGGGGACCCGTCCTGCAGGGCTCCGGCGCCGGCTTCTATCTATTGGTGGCGCGCAAGCTGGTGGTCGGTCTGCGGCCCCTGCGTCAGCCCCGTCGCGAGCCGCGCGGCCAACTGGTGCCGCTGCCGGTGGCCAAGGTCAGTCGCCGCGATTCCGAGTCCTGAAAGCGAGCCAAATGAGCGAAGAGAAAGTCGAGATCTACACCGACGGCGCCTGCAAGGGCAATCCAGGTCCGGGTGGCTGGGGCGCCGTGCTGTTCTACAAGGGTGCCGAGCGTGAACTGTGGGGCGGCGAGGCGGAAACCACCAACAATCGCATGGAGCTGATGGCCGCCATCATGGCCCTGGCGGCGCTCAAGCGGCATTGCGACGTGCGCATCGTCACCGACTCGCAGTACGTCATGCAGGGCATCACCGAGTGGATGGTCAACTGGAAGAAGCGCGGCTGGAAGACTGCCGCCAAGCAGCCGGTGAAGAATGCCGACCTGTGGCAGGCGCTGGACGAGCAGGTGAACCGGCATAATGTCGAATGGCGCTGGGTGCGCGGCCACACGGGCCACCCCGGCAACGAGCGCGCCGACATGCTCGCCAACCGTGGCGTGAGCGAACTGCCGCGCTGAGAATCATGAGCGCCCGGAAAGCTCCGGGCGAATCCATCGCAAGAAGGTTTCACACAGAATGCGCAGCGTCGTACTCGATACTGAAACGACCGGTATGCCGGTCACCGACGGCCACCGGATCATCGAGATCGGTTGCGTCGAGCTCGAAGGCCGCCGCCTCACCGGCCGGCACTTCCACGTCTACCTGCAGCCCGATCGCGAGATCGACGAGGGCGCCATCGCGGTCCACGGCATCACCAATGAATACGTCAAGGACATGCCGCGCTTCCGCGAAGTGGCGGATGACTTCTTCGAGTTCATCAAGGGCGCCCAGCTGATCATCCACAACGCGGCGTTCGACGTTGGCTTCATCAACAACGAGTTCGCCCTGCTGGGACAGACCGAGCGTGCCGACGTCGCCGACTACTGCGGCATCCTCGACACCCTGCTGATGGCCCGCGAGCGTCATCCGGGGCAGCGCAACAACCTCGATGCCTTGTGCAAGCGCTATGGCGTCGACAACTCTGGCCGCGACCTGCACGGCGCCTTGCTCGACGCCGAGATTCTGGCCGACGTCTACCTGGCGATGACCGGTGGCCAGACCAGCCTGTCGCTGGCTGGCAACGGTGCCGAGGGGGACGGCAGTGGCCGTGCAACCGCCACGGCGATCCGCCGCCTGGCGGCGGATCGCGCGCTGACCCGTGTAATCCGAGCCACCGATGAAGAGATCGAGGCGCATATCGCCCGTCTGGCGGTGATCGAGAAGTCCGCTGGCGGTCCGTCGCTGTGGGCGCAGATGGAAGCGCCGAAGGAGTGATCCTCCGCGCTGCACGAAAAAGGCCCCTGAACAGGGGCCTTTTGCTTTTCGTAGGAGCGAGCTTGCTCGCGAACCGCCCAGCTCCGGTGCCGCCGGATAATCCTCGAATATTTCGTAGGAGCGGACCTTGTCCGCGAAATCTTATGCGGATGAATCCGTTCTAACCGGGTGTTGCGGATGTCTCGCGCTCCTGTAGGAGCGGACTTCGTCCGCGATGTCTCTGCTTCGGGCTGGGTATTACTGCGTCGCTTCGGCGTACGCGCGAACTCTGTGTTTCGCCCCCTCGGGCGAGTCACTTCTTCCAAGCGCCGAAGAAGTAACCAAGAAGGCTTGCCCCTCCATCCGGTTTTTCGCTCAGGCGAAAAATTCCCTCGTCGAATCGAAGTTTCAGGGGCACGCGTTGACGGGCCATCCCTGGCCCGACAACGCTCTCGCGGCATCCATGCCGCTCAACCCCTGAAACTCCGATTCAACGAGGCCTCCTGAAAGGGGCGGGCCGGAGCGCGCGGAGGTTTCTCTGGAAATCTCCAATTGCCAGAGCCAGAGCCAGAGCCAGAGCTCTGGTTTGGAGCTTCGCCTGTCACCCACGCGACGTTTTATTACAGCGGTCAGCCGGGCGCATTCCCCTACATTCCGTGAGTCCATACTCTGAGGGAGATCGACGCCAGTCGTACGTCCACTCAGGGGTTCACAATGTATAAAGATTTAAAATTCCCCATTCTCATCGTTCACCGCGACATTAAGGCCGATACCGTGGCCGGCGACCGGGTGAGGGATATCGCGCGGGAGCTGGAGCAGGACGGCTTCAGCATCCTCTCCACCGCCAGCTCCGCCGAGGGGCGCATCGTAGCCTCCACCCACCATGGGCTGGCCTGCATCCTGGTCGCCGCCGAGGGGGCGGGGGAGAACCAGCGCCTGTTGCAGGACGTGGTCGAGCTGATCCGCATGGCGCGGGTGCGTGCGCCGCAGTTGCCGATCTTCGCCCTGGGCGAGCAGATGACCATCGAGAACGCGCCGGCCGAGTCGATGGCCGACCTGCATCAACTGCGCGGCATCCTCTACCTGTTCGAAGACACCGTGCCTTTCCTTGCAAGACAAGTCAGTCGCGCCGCGCGCAAGTACCTGGAAGGCCTGCTGCCGCCGTTCTTCCGCGCGCTGGTGGAGCACACCGCGCAGTCCAACTATTCCTGGCACACGCCCGGCCACGGGGGCGGCGTGGCCTACCGCAAGAGCCCGGTGGGGCAGGCGTTCCACCAGTTCTTCGGGGAAAACACCCTGCGTTCGGACCTCTCCGTCTCGGTACCCGAGCTGGGCTCGTTGCTCGACCACACCGGCCCGCTGGCCGAGGCCGAGGCTCGCGCCGCGCGCAACTTCGGCGCCGACCACACCTACTTCGTGATCAACGGCACCTCCACGGCGAACAAGATCGTCTGGCATTCGATGGTCTGCCGCGACGACCTGGTACTGGTCGACCGCAACTGCCACAAGTCGATCCTCCACGCGATCATCATGACCGGCGCCATCCCGCTGTACCTGACGCCGGAGCGCAACGAGCTGGGCATCATCGGGCCGATCCCGCTGGCGGAGTTCAGCCGCGAATCCATTGCCGCGAAGATCGAGGCCAGCCCGCTGGCGCGCGGCCGCGAGCCCAGGGTGCGGCTGGCGGTGGTGACCAATTCCACCTACGACGGCCTCTGCTACAACGCGCAGATGATCAAGCAGGCCCTGGGCGACAGCGTCGAGGTGCTGCATTTCGACGAGGCCTGGTACGCCTACGCGGCTTTCCACGAGTTCTACGATGGCCGCTACGGCATGGGCACCAGCCGCGACGACAGCGGCCCGCTGGTATTCACCACCCACTCCACGCACAAGATGCTCGCGGCCTTCAGCCAGGCCTCGATGATCCACGTGCAGGATGCCGGCGTACGGCGCTTCGAGCAGGCGCGCTTCAACGAAGCCTTCATGATGCACATTTCCACTTCGCCGCAGTACGGCATCATCGCCTCGCTGGACGTGGCCTCGGCCATGATGGAAGGCCCGGCGGGACGCTCGCTGATCCAGGAAACCTTCGACGAAGCCCTGAGCTTCCGCCGCGCCCTGGCCAACGTGCAGCAGAACCTGGCCGAGGACGACTGGTGGTTCAGCGTCTGGCAGCCGCCGGGTGTCGAGGGCACCGACGAGGTGAAGACCCGCGACTGGGTGCTGGAGCCCAACGCCGACTGGCATGGCTTTGGCGATGCGGTGGAAGACTACGTGCTGCTCGACCCGATCAAGGTCACCCTGGCGACGCCGGGCCTCACCGCCGGCGGGCGCCTCGACTCGCGCGGGATTCCCGCCGCGGTGGTCAGCCGCTTTCTCTGGGAACGCGGGCTGGTGGTGGAGAAGACCGGGCTGTACTCCTTCCTCGTGCTGTTCTCCATGGGCGTGACCAAGGGCAAGTGGAGCACCCTGGTGACCGAGTTGCTGGAGTTCAAGCGCAGCTACGACGCCAACCAACCGCTGGCCGACGCACTGCCCAGCGTCTCCCAGGCCGGTGGCGCGCGCTACGCCGGCATGGGCCTGCGCGACCTGTGCGACGAACTGCACCGCTGCTACCGTGACCACGCCACGGCCAAGGCGATGAAACGGATGTACACGGTGCTGCCGGAAATCGCCCTGCGCCCGGCGGATGCCTACGCGCAACTGGTGCGCGGCGAAGTCGAGGCGGTGCCGGTCGATCGGCTGGAAGGGCGCATCGCCGCGGTGATGCTGGTGCCGTACCCGCCAGGCATTCCGCTGATCATGCCGGGGGAACGGTTCACCGAATCCACTCGTTCGATACTCGACTACCTTACCTTCGCGCAGAGTTTCGAGCGCAACTTCCCCGGCTTCGACTCCGACGTCCATGGCCTGCAGATACGTGAGGTCGATGGGGAAAAGCACTACACCGTGGAGTGCTGCAAATGACCGCTCGGCCCCTGCATTCGGGGGCCGGCGTCCTTTTTTGAAAAGTGGAACTATTCTTCTGCGCATCGGTAAAGGGAGAAATGAGGAAAAAGGGAGGTTTCCCCCATGCGCTGTCCCGTGACGTTGCCGAACGAAAGCGAGCGCCTGAGTGCGCTGTCCGATTACGGATTCGACGACGAAAGCCTGCTGCCGAGCCTTGACCCGGTGGTACAGATCGCCGTGCGCATGTTCGGCATGCCGGTTGCGGCGGTGAACATGATCGGCAGCGACCATGTGTTCTTCGCCGCCGCCACTGGCGTCGGCGAGGTGGACATGGGGCGCGACGTATCCTTCTGTGCCCATGCGATCACCCAGGACGGCGTGATGGTGGTGGGTGACGCCAGCCGCGACGAGCGTTTCCATGACAACCCGCTGGTGACCGCACCCAATGGCGTGCGCTTCTACGCGGGCGTGCCGCTGCTGTCGGTGGAAGGGCAGGCGCTGGGTGCCCTGTGCATCATCGACAGCAAAGCCCACGAAGACTTCTCCAGCGAAGATCGGGAGCGCCTGGTGGAGCTGGCGCGCATGGCGTCGGACCGGCTCGAGTTGCGCCGGATCGAAGTGGCTTCCTCACGCACCCGGCCGCTGTTCGAGGATTACGCCGGCACCTCGCCGACCCCGGTGGTGTGGTTCGACTGCTGGGGCGAGATCATCGCCTGGAACGAGGCGGCGGCCAGCCTGTTCGGCTACGACCTGGCCGAAGGCAACGGCCAGGCCTTCGAACTGCTGCTCTGCGAGAGCGAGCGCCCGTCGCTGCGCGCGCTGATCAGCGGGGCCAGCGACGCCACATCCCTGGATGGCATGGCCGTGCCGGGGGAGATCACCGGCCTGCGCAAGGACGGCTCCCTGCTTTCCCTGGGGCTGACCCTGTTCAGCTGGTCGGAGAAGGGCAAGCTGAAATTCGAGGCGGTGCTCAAGGATGTCACCGCCCAGCATCAGGAAGAAGAGGCGCTGCGCCAACTGGCCAGCGTCGATGTGCTGACCGGTCTGGCCAACCGCGGCCAGTTCTACCGGCGCACCGAAGAAGTGCTGATGCAGTCGCGTCCTGCGGCAGTGCTGATGATCGACCTGGATGGCTTCAAGGACGTCAACGACTCCCTCGGCCATGCCGTGGGCGACAGGATCCTGCAGCAGGTCGCCGCGCGCCTGGACCAGTTGGCTACCGCCGGCGCCACGGTGGCACGGATCGGTGGGGACGAGTTCGCCATTCTGGAGCCCAACCTGCTGTCACCCGAGCACGCCATGCGCTTCGCCCTGGCGGTGATCTCCAGGATCGCCGAGCCGATCCTCATCGATGCCCACGAAATCCGCGTTGCCGCCAGCTGC
The DNA here is from genome assembly GCF_047304025.1 of Pseudomonas sp. Pseusp97. NCBI lineage: Bacteria > Pseudomonadati > Pseudomonadota > Gammaproteobacteria > Pseudomonadales > Pseudomonadaceae > Pseudomonas > Pseudomonas sp. Pseusp97. The sequence goes on from NZ_JBGLYK010000012.1 coordinate 41,144, forward strand.
GGTGTGGCGTTGGCGCCCCTGCACGCCCAGGAGGCGCTGGACCTGGTGGGTGACGCCGACCTGGCGCTGTTCAAGGCCAAGAGCAGCGGCCGCGGGCATGCCTTCGTGTTCCTGCCCGCACTGAAGATGGAGGCAGCGGCGCGCCACCTCTACGGCATGGAGTTGCACCGGGCCGTGGCCAACGGCGAATTCCTGCTGTTCTACCAGCCCCAGGTCAGCCTGCGCGACGGTTCCCTGCGCGGCGTCGAGGCGCTGATCCGCTGGCAGCATCCGCAGCGCGGCCTGCTGTCCCCGGCAGCCTTCCTGCCGTCGCTGGAGGGTGGGCCGCTGGCGGCCATCGTCGGCACCTGGATTCTCGATGAAGCCTGTGCCCAGGCTGCCTACTGGCGGCGCAACGGCGCGCCGGACCTGCGCATGGGGGTGAATCTGTTCGGCGCGCAGTTCCGCATGGGCAACCTGGTCACCCAGGTCCTCGAGGCGCTGGAACGCCATGGCCTGCCGGCGGAGGCGCTGGAGCTGGAAATCACCGAGAACATCGTGCTCAACCACGACGACACCGTGCTCAGCACCTTGCAGAGCCTGCGCTCCTACGGGGTCGGCATCGCCTTCGACGATTTCGGCACCGGCTACGCCTCCCTCAGCCTGCTCAAGACCTATCCGCTGAGCCGCATCAAGATCGACCGCAGCTTCGTCATCGGCATGCTGGAAACCCAGCAGGACCTCTCGGTGATCCGCGCCATCCTCGACATGGCGCGCAGTTTCGACCTGGAGACCATCGCCGAAGGCATCGAGACTTCCGCCCAGCGCGATCGGCTGCGGGTCGAGCGGTGTACCGAAGGGCAGGGATACCTGTTCGCCAAGCCGATGCCGTCGCCGCAATTCGAGCAGCTTTACGGGATTGGCATGCGCCAGGTCGGGTCTGCCTGAGCGGCGGATTTTCTACGGCGGCATTGACCGCCCGGGGCGAAATCGCTCGAAACGGGCGGTCTCGCCGTGCAAAACGGTTTCCTCCTTTGCCCGGCGCTGGCTACCCTGTAGGGCAGATCGCCGCTCCGTGCCTTCTTCAACGGTTCTTGAAGGGCAGGGCGGTAAACGAATAACACGGGTCGCGGGCTTCTAAGGAGCACAGATGGCGGAAGCGAAAAAGGGCAGCATGGGGTTCTGGAGCTGCACCGCGCTGGTGGTTGGCAACATGGTGGGCTCCGGTGTGTTTCTGTTGCCGTCGAGCCTGGCGGCGTTCGGCGGGCTGAGCCTGTTCGGCTGGCTGGTGTCGAGCACCGGGGCCGTGATCCTGGCCTTCACCTTCGCCCGGCTGGCGCGGCTCAATCCCGGCGCTGGCGGGCCCTACGCCTATACCCGTGACGGTTTCGGCAGCTTCGCCGGCTATCTTTGTGCCTGGACGTACTGGAAAGCCGCATGGATCGGCAACGCCGCCATCGCCGTCACGCTGGTGGGCTATCTGCGGGTGTTCATCCCGGCGTTGGCCGACCCGTTGCTGATGGTCGCCACGGCCATTGGCGCCATCTGGCTGTGCACCCTGATCAACCTGCGCGGCATCACTGCCTTCGCCGTGGTGCAGAACTGCCTGACCGCGCTCAAGCTGATCCCGCTGCTGCTGGTCGGCATCCTCGGCTGGTTCCATTTCAATCCCGAGTACCTGACCATCCCGGCGCCCAGCGAGCTGCCGAACATGGGTTATGCCCAGGCCATCGCCACCACGGCGGCGCTGACGCTGTGGTCCTTCATCGGTCTCGAGTCCGCCACCGTGCCGGCGGATGATGTGCGCGACCCGAAGAAGACCATCCCGCGCGCCACGCTGTTCGGCACCCTGGCCGCCGCCGCCGTGTACATCCTGTCGATCACCGCCGTGCAGGGGCTGATGCCGCCGGAGGTGCTGGCCAAGTCCACTTCGCCCTTCGCCGACGCCGCGCGCATCCTGCTGGGCTCCTGGGGGTATTACCTGGTGGCCGGCGGCGCGGTGATCGCCTGCCTCGGCGCGCTCAATGGCTGGGTATTGCTGCAGGGCCAGATCCCGGTCGCGCCGGCCCGTGACGGGCTGTTCCCCGAGTCCCTGGGCAAGCTCAACAAGAACGGCGCGCCGGCCAACGGCCTGCTGTCCTCCGGGCTGCTGGTGACCGCGCTGGTGATGGTGGACGGCCACGGCGAACTGGTAGAGGTGTTCAACGTCATCATCCTGCTCGGTACCATGACCGGCGTCGTGCCCTACGCCTTCTGCACCGCCGCGCTGCTGCAACTGCTGGCGGTCAAGCCGGAGTCCTTCTCCCCGCGCTCGCGTCCGCAGGTGCTGGCCATCGGTTGCCTGGGCTTCCTCTACTCGCTGTGGGCGCTCTACGGCACGGGCCAGCAGGCGATCTTCTGGGGCTTCCTGGTGTTCATGGCGGGCATCCCGATGTACACCTGGCGCCAGTACCGCAACCGCGCCCAGGGATTGCCGGTGGCTGCCGGCGACTGATAGTCGCACTGGCAGGTCCTGGCAGATCAAGCACTTGATGGCTGAACTGCCAGCGGATTCGCGACCGATGCCGTGGCCTGTGTCACAGACCGCGGCATCGACTTTTGGTCTTGCCTTGTTATAGTGGCGCGATGCCAAAAATCTGTTCTCCACGCGAATAAGCGGCACCCATAAGAACTGTTGGCCCGGGCTCCAGCGGCAACGCGCCGCACCCAGACGAGAAGCAGGGCATTCCCGAGGACATCCCCGTGACCGAATACAAAGCCTTCCGCGTTGAACTGACGGACAAGATCGCCCATGTGCAGATCAACCGTCCGGAAAAACTCAACGCGATGAACGCCGATTTCTGGAAGGAAATCATCGATATCTTCCAATGGGCCGATGAAACGGATGAAGTCCGTGTCGTCGTGCTCAGCGGCGCCGGCAAGCACTTCTCCGCCGGCATCGACCTCGCTCTGCTGGCCCAGGCCGCCAGCCACCTGGGCAAGGACGTCGGCCGCAATGCCCGCGCCCTGCGCAAGACCATCCTGCAACTGCAGGGCTCCTTCACCGCCGTCGACAAGTGCAGCAAGCCGGTCCTCGCGGCGATCCAGGGCTACTGCATCGGCGGCGGCATCGACCTGATCTCCGCCTGCGACATGCGCTACTGCAGCGCGGATGCGCAGTTCTCCATCAAGGAAATCGACATGGGCATGGCCGCCGATGTCGGCACCCTGCAGCGCCTGCCACGCCTGATCGGCGACGGCATCATGCGTGAGCTGGCCTACACCGGGCGCAACGTCAACGCCGAGGAGGCGCAGCGCATCGGCCTGGTCAACAGCGTCTACGCCGACCACTCCGCGCTGTTCGACGGCGTGATGGAGCTGGCCCGGCAGATCGCCGCCAAGTCGCCGATCGCCATCCGCGGCACCAAGGAAATGATCGGCTACGCCCGCGACCACCGCGTCGAGGACGGCCTGGAATACATCGCCACCTGGAACGCCGCCATGCTGCAGTCTGCCGACCTGCAGGCCGCGATGATGGCGCACATGAGCAAGAAGACCGCCGAGTTCGCCGATTGATGTCCGTCCACTCTTCTTGCGCGCAGGAGGCGCACTAGGCCGATGGTTACTGGAGCCACGTCCCTCAGTCTGGTCCGCGACGAGCTGTTCGCGACGATGGAGGAGGCCGAGCAGAATCTCGAGCACTTCATCGCCGAGCGTCAGAACGGCAGCCTGCTGCAACATTCCGTCGATTGCCTGAGCCAGATTCGCGGCACGCTCAATCTCATCGAGCTGGCCGGTGCCGAGTTGCTGGCGCAGGAAGCGCTGGACCTGGCCACCGACATTCCCACCGGGGTCAGCGAAGACCGCGACGGCCAACTGGCCGCCCTCGGCAATGCGCTCTACGTGCTACGCCGCTACCTGGAAAACCTCGAAGCGCATCGTCAGGAAATCCCCGAGCTGCTGCTGCCGGCGATCAATGACGTGCGCCAGGCCGCCGGCCAGCCCGCGCTGCCGGAGAGCTTCTTCTTCAGTGCGCGCCTGGACCTGCCGCGCCCGCTGCGCGCCGTCACCGCCCCGCAGGTGGACGACCCGGCCCGCGAAGTCCGTCGCCTGCGGCAGATGTACCAGGTCGGCCTGGTGGGGCTGATCCGCGAACAGAATCTCTACCCCAGCCTGAGGCTCATGGGCCGCGCGCTGGGCAAGCTCGACGTGCTGCTGGGCAGCGCCGCGCGCACCCGCCTGTGCTGGGTCGGCGCCGGCGCCCTGGAAGCGCTGGTGGACGCGCAGATGCTGCCGCGCAAGACGCGCAAGCAGGTATTCGCGCGGCTGGACCGCGAGCTGAAGCAACTGATCGCCAACCCGCAGTACGAAGCGCCGCGGCAGTTGCTCAAGGAGTTGCTGTACCTCACCACGCTGGCGGACACCAGCGGCGTACGCGCCACCGAATTGCGGCAGGTGTTCGGCCTCGCGCCGTTGCCGTTCACCGATCACCTGCTCGAAGACGAGTCGCAGCGCCTGTCCGGCCCCGGCCAGTCGGTGATGCGTTCGCTGTCGGTGGCAATCCGCGAGGAGCTGACCGCGGTGAAGGATCAGCTCGACCTGATCGAGCGCGGCGTGTCCCAGGCCGACGCGCTGGGCATCCTGCACACCCAGCTGGGCAAACTGGCCAAGACCCTGGGCATGGTCGGCCTGAACTCCGCCGCCACCTCGCTGCAGCACCAGCACGGCGTGGTCGCCGGCTGGGTCGCCAAGGGCGCGGTGGACGAACCTGCCGCGCTCAACGCGCTGGCCGACGCGCTGCTGTACGTCGAGAGCATGGCCGGCAACCTGGAGCGTGGCGAGCGCATGAGCGCGCGTCCGGCGCCGGTGGGCGACGACGACTCCTTCGCCGTGCACCAGCTCGCCGAGGCGCGCATCGTGGTGATCGACGAGGCCCAGGCGGGCCTGGCGCTGGCCAAGCGTGCGATCACCGCGTACCTGGAATCCAACGGCGACAAGCTGCACCTGGCCAACGTGCCGGTCAGCCTGCAGGCGGTGCGTGGCGGTTTGTGGTTCCTCGGCCAGGAGCGCGCGGCATTGCTCGTGGGCGCCTGTGCCGACTACATTCAGGGACAGATGATCGAGACGACCCAGATGCCGTCCGAGCAGATGCTGGAAACCCTGGCGGATGCGCTGACCGGCCTGGAGTACTACCTGGAGGGTGGAGCGATGATGCGGCCTGAAGGCCAACCCGACGTCCTCGACGTCGCCAGCGAGAGCGTCAAGGCCCTGGGCCTGACGGTGGCAGCCTGATGCGTACCGGGCGCTGGGAATCCTCGATGTTCGAGATCGCGGCGAACGGCGGCTGGGCGCTCGCCCACTGCCAGCAGCAGTTCCTCGCCGATAGCAACGGCGTGCTGTTCCCCCGCGATTGGCTCAAGCGCCAGGACCTTTCGGTGCTTTCCGAGCACGCCGTCGGCCAGTTCGATGGCGAGCCGGTGTACCTGCTGGAAATCGACCGTACCGACCCGCTGGAAGGCGCCAGCTGGATCGGCCTGCGCCAGTTCATGATGCAGGCCGAGGAAGACATCTTCGCCATGCTCGGCTTTGCCAGCCAGATCGGCATCTGGTGGCGGCAGAACCGCTTCTGTGGCAGTTGCGGCCAGCCCAGCCTGCGCATGCCCCGCGACCGCGCCATGCACTGCGAAAGCTGCGGCATCCAGCGCTACCCGCTGCTGTCGCCGAGCATGATCGTGCTGGTGACCCGTGGCGATGAAGTGCTGCTGGCGCGCTCGCCGCGCTTCGTGCCGGGGATGTACAGCACGCTGGCCGGCTTCGTTGAGCCGGGCGAGTCGGTGGAGCACTGCGTCGCGCGGGAAGTGCGCGAAGAGGTGGGGGTGGAGATCGGCAATATCCGCTACATGGGCAGCCAGCCCTGGCCATTCCCGCATTCGCTGATGTTCGGCTACCACGCCGAGTACGTCAGCGGCGAGATCGTCATGCAGCCGGACGAGATCGAGGATGCCCGCTGGTTCCACGTCGACGAGCTGCCGCGCCTGCCGGCCGAGCGTTCCATCGCCCGCTATTTGATCGAGGTCTACCTGGCGCGCCGCGCCGGTCGCCCCGATCCTGTCCTGCCCGGCGGCGCCTGAGTTCAGGCGTCGCTGCGGCCTTTCCTAGGCCGCGGCAGTGAACCAGTGCTGCCAGGCCAGGCGCACGGTCAAGGCAAGCACCACCAGGATGAACACCGGTCGGATGAACCTGGCGCCGCCGCCGATCGCCGTGCGCGCGCCGAAGTAGGCGCCGATCATCAGCGAGCTGCCCATGCACAGGCCCATCAGCCAGACCACTTGACCTGAAGCGATGAACACCGCCAGCGCGACTATGTTGCTGACGAAGTTCATGCTGCGCGCCACACCGCTGGCGCGGACCAGGTCCAGCGGATACATCAGCAGCGAACTGACCGTCCAGAAGGCGCCGGTGCCGGGGCCCGCCACGCCATCGTAGAAGCCCAGGCCGAGGCCCTGAGGCCATTGGCGGCGCTGGGCGATGCGCGGGTTGGCGTCCAGCGGCGCTTCGGGCGTCTTGCCGAACAGCAGATAGAGGCCGCAGCCGAATACCACCACCGGCAGCATGCGGTTGAGCCATTCCGCCGGCATGAGGTGCGCGGCCCAGGCGCCCAGCGCCGCGCCGATGGCGGTGGCGATGATGCCGTTACGCCATTGGCGCGGCTGGAAGAGTTTGCGCCGGTAGAAGGTGTAGCTGGCCACCGCGGCGCCGAAGGTCGAGCTCAGCTTGTTGGTGCCCAGGGCCAGGTGCGGCGGGACGCCGGCAGTGAGCAGGGCAGGGATGGTCAGCAGGCCGCCGCCGCCGGCGATGGCGTCGATGAAACCGGCGAGGAAGGCGACGCCGGCGAGGATGACGAGGGTGGTCGGGTCTACGACGAGTTCGAAGGGCATGGGGTCAGCCTTGATCAGGAGCCCGTGGCGCCGCTCCTTTGTAAAGAGCGGTGGCATAGGAAACGTTAACGGGCCCGAAAGCTGCGACGGTGTGGCTGGCCGCGCAGGTACGCGGTGCGCATAATGCCGGCATTTCTACGAGGAAGGAAATCATTCGATGCAGTACGACGGTCTGGCCTGGGTCGTTGCCTTCTTGGCGTTGTTGGCCTTGTTGGTGGCCGCCCGCATCCTGTTCGACCGTCACTGGTTCCTCGGCTGGTTGCGGGGTACGGCGGGAATGCTGTTCGTGGCCGTCGCCGTGCTGGTGGCGCTGGTCGCCTGGGACCTGCGCAGCTATGACCCGCTGCCGGCAGAGCGGCCACTGGCGACACTGGGTTTCCGCAAGGTCGCCGAGCAGCGCTATGAGGTAACGCTGTTGCAGGGCAACGACGAGCGCCGCGTGGAACTGGCCGGCGACCTCTGGCAACTGGACGCGCGGGTGCTGGAGTGGAAAGGGCTGGCGCGGTTGATCGGGATGGCGCCGGGTTACCGCCTGCAGGACCTCAGCGGCCGCTTCCTGGCCGTGGAGCAGCAGAGCCTGGGGCGCAAGGTGTCGCTGGCGGATGACGTACTGGGCGTCGACCTGTGGCGCTGGTTGCGTGACGGCCAGCATGACCTGCTGACCTTCGTGCCCAAGGCGGGCCGGGTGAACTACCTGCCGATGGCCGACCAGGCCGTTTTCGCGGTGCGCTATGGAGCCGGCGGGCTGACCGCCGAGCCGATGAACGCGGCGGCGAACCAGGCGCTGAAAGACTGGCAATGATTGTTTTCATGTAGGAGCGAGCTTGCTCGCGAACCGCATCGCATCCTATATCTCCAGTGAGAAGCAGGGTTCGCGAGCAAGCTCGCTCCTACGAAAAGCCCAATCCCCGCCCATGAAAAAGGGAGCCAACCGGCTCCCTTTTTCGTTTGCGCAATAACTCTTATGCGAGGAAACCGCCGTCCACGTTCAGCGTCACGCCGGTGGTGTAGCTGGACGCATCGCTGGCGAGGTACAGCACGGCGCCGGCCATTTCGCTCGGGTCGGCCACGCGTTTGAGCGGGATGCGCTGCAGCGCGACGTTGCGGATGGCGTCGTTGCTTACCAGCGCCGAGGCGAACTTGGTATCGGTCAGGCCCGGCAGCAGGGCGTTGCAGCGGATGCCGAACTGCGCGCATTCCTTGGCGAAGACCTTGGTCATGCTGATCACCGCAGCCTTGGTCACCGAGTAGATGCCCTGGAATTCGCCCGGGGTGACGCCGTTGACCGAAGCGACGTTGATGATGCTGCCGCCGCCGTTGGCCTTCATCAGCTTGCCGCCTTCGATGGACATGAAGTAGTAGCCGCGGATGTTCACGTCGACGGTCTTCTGGAAGGCCGACAGGTCGGTGTCCAGCACGTTACAGAACTGCGGGTTGGTGGCGGCGTTGTTGACCAGGATGTCCAGGCGGCCGAACTGCTCGCGGATCTGTGCGAAGACGGCCTGGATCTGCTCCATCTCGCCGATGTGGCAAGCAATCGCGGTGGCCTTGCCGCCGGCGGCGACGATTTCGTCAGCGACGCTCTGGCAGCCGTCGATCTTGCGGCTGGAGACGATCACGTGGGCGCCCTGTTGCGCCAGCAGCTTGGCAATGGCCTCGCCGATGCCGCGGCTGGCGCCGGAGACGAAGGCGATCTTGCCGTCGAGGTCGAACAGTTGGGTCTTGGACATGTAGGTTCTCCTTGTTTGGGGCTGGAAGAGCCGGCTGGCGACCGGCTGCGCGTCGGCCGTACTGCGTTGGAAGCCGGACTCAGATGCTCATTTACAATCGGTAAACTCCGCTCTTCGTCCGGCTTCCGCCTTGTACGGCTCTAGCTCGCCAGGTCGACAACCGACTCTTACAGGCGGGACTTGCCGATGACCTGCAGGCTCACCTGTTCCAGCAGCTTGTTGGCGTGGATGAAGGTGGCGAAGCGCTTGTCCTGGGTCTGGCCGTGGAAGAAGCGGTAGTAGATCTGCTGCATGATGCCGGCCAGGCGGAACAGGCCGTAGGTGTAGTAGTAATCGAGGTTGTCGATCTGGATGCCGGCGCGCTCGGCGTAATAGTCGGCGAACTGCTGGCGGGTCAGCATGCCCGGCTCGTGGCTGGGCTGGCGGCGCAGCATCTGCATCGGCTGCGGGTCGCCCGCCTCGATCCAGTAGGCGAGGGTATTGCCCAGGTCCATCAGCGGGTCGCCGATGGTGGTCATCTCCCAGTCGAGCACGCCGATGATCTGCATCGGGTTGTTCGGGTCGAGGATGACGTTGTCGAAGCGGTAGTCGTTGTGGACGATGCCGGGCTTGTGGTGGTCGGCCGGCATCTTCTCGCGCAGCCACACCTTCACCTGTTCCCAGGCCGGCGCGTCGGGGGTCAGGGATTTCTCGTAGCGATCGATCCAGCCGCCGATCTGGCGCTGCACGTAACCCTCGGGCTTGCCCAGGTCACCCAGGCCGCAGGCGTTGTAGTCGACGTTATGCAGGTCGACGAACTTGTCGATGAAGCTCTTGCAAAGGGCGGTGGTCTTGTCGGCATCGAGGTTCAGTTCCTTGGGCAGGTCGCTGCGCAGGATGATGCCGTTGACCCGCTCCATGACATAGAACTCGGCGCCGATCACCGACTCGTCGGTGCAGTAGGCGTATGCCTTCGGGCAGTACGGGAAGCCGTCCTTGAGCTGGTTCAGGATGCGGAATTCGCGGCCCATGTCGTGGGCCGACTTGGCCTTCTTGCCGAACGGCGGGCGACGCAGGACCAGTTCCTGGTTGTCGTACTGGATCAGGTAGGTCAGGTTCGAGGCGCCGCCGGGGAACTGGCTGATGCGCGGTTGACCCTGCAGGCCGGGGATGTGGTCCTTGAGGTAGCCGTCGATCACGGCGGCATCGAGTTCTTCGCCTTCGCGGGAGCGGATGGTCTGGTCGGTCAACGACATGCTGGTCCCTTTTTATCTAGGAGCTCGTTTTTGTACTGGCTCGTACTGATCTTCCCGCGAGGGCCCAAGGCCCCTGGCGAGGTGCGCGCAGGCCGGCGCGATGCCTTGCAGGATCAGGCAAAGCAATGATGGCGCCGGGTGATCATTGGCTAATCTAATGTCCGCCTCTGCCCGTCACAAGCGGCCGGAGCCGTTATTGGCGTTCGTGTTGGGCCCCGATCAGGCTGCCTGATCAGGACCTCGCAGCGTGGCGCGGGCATAAAAAAACCGGAGCCATGGACTCCGGTTCTTCGTGCTGCGCGGGCAGTTTTCCTCGGATCAGACCGGGAACAGTTCGCCCAGCTTCATCGCCAGCATCATGTCGCCTTCGGCGCGCAGCTTGCCGGCCATGAAGGCCTGCATGCCGTCGGTTTCGCCGCTGGTGATGCCCTTGAGGGTTTCGCTGTCCATGATCAGGGTGACGTTGGGGGACTCGGCGTCGCCCTGTACGACTTCGCAGGTGCCGTCCTTGACGACCAGGTAGTGGTTGTCGCCGTCTTCGATGTTGAACTGGAACACCAGATCCAGGCCGGCGGCCGCGCTGGCGTTGAACTTGCTCTTCATGGTGGAAACGATGTCAGCAACACTCATGGTTCTATTCCTTTTCTAGGTTTTCTCGCGCGACGCTCGCGTCGCAATGGGCCGGTACTCAACGGTAGGTGATGAGTTCCGGCGCCCTCAACAGTTCCAGATGCACGTGACTGTTGAAGGAAGCCAGGGCCACTTCGCTGCCACGGAACTTCAGGCGGTTGAGCGAGGTGTTGACGATCTGCCAGTTGAGTTCGAAGGCGTTCAGCGCCGGTATGCCGGTCACGTGCTGGAGCACCGCGGTGATGGTGCCGCCGGAGGTGAATACGCCGATGTTGTCCTTGCCGCTGGCCGATTCCAGCAGGCGCTGGAGGCCGCCGTGGACGGTGTCGAGGAACTCCGCCCAGCTCACCAGGCCGTCCTTGTCGTGGTCGCCGGAAACCCAGCGGGCGATCACGGTGGAGAACAGGCGCTGGAACTCGGCGCGGTGGTCGGCGGCGTTGCGCATGATGTGCAGCGCCTGCGGCTCGATCTCCAGCAGGTCCGGCAGGTGCGCGCGGATCACCGCGTCGGCTTCGAATTCGTTGAAGGCGGAATCGATTTCCAGGGGCGGGGTTTCGATCCCGGCTTCGTTCAACCGTCCCATCACCGCTTCGGCGGTGTGGCGCTGGCGGCGCAGGTCGCCGGCCACGCAGCGGTCGAAGCGCAGGCCAAGGCTGGCCAGGTGCTCGCCGAGGATCTGGGCCTGGCGTACGCCGGTGGCCGAGAGCACATCGTAGTCGTCGGCGCCGAATGAAGCCTGGCCATGTCGAATCAGGTAGATGCTTCCCACGCGCAGTATCCCGGCAGGGCTGAAAGTTCCGGCGAGGTTATGGGGATCGTCTGGGGCTGTCAACGAAAAAACATACGCTTGTTTGAATGCCATTCGCTGGACTGATGCAGCCGTTTGCCAGCGCTGGTGGCGGGCCTGCGGCGTGGGTATGCTTGCGGGATTCGCTGCGCTCGCCTGGCGGGCTCGACCAGAATCGTAAAAGGGGATGTGAGTGGAGTTTCTAGCGGATTACGCGGGTTTCCTGGCCAAGACCTTCACCGTGGTGGTGGCCATCGTCATCGTCCTGGTAGTGATCGCCGCGTTGCGCGGCCGCGGTCGTCGCGGTGGCAGCGGGCATCTGGAGGTGCACAAGCTCAACGACTTCTACAAGGAGCTGCGCGAGCGCCTGCAACATAGCGTATTGGAAAAGGCCAAGCTCAAGGCCCTGCGCAAGTCCGAGGCGAAAAGCCTGAAGGACGCGAAAAAGAAGAAGGGCGGCGAAAAGAACCGCGTCTATGTGCTCGACTTCGATGGCGACATCAAGGCCTCGGCTACCGAGCAGCTGCGCCATGAAGTGACTGCACTGCTGACCCTCGCCACCCCGCGCGACGAAGTGGTGCTGCGCCTGGAGAGCGGCGGCGGCATGGTTCACGGCTATGGCTTGGCCGCCTCCCAGCTGGCGCGCATCCGCCAGGCTGGCGTACCGCTGACCGTCTGCGTCGACAAGGTGGCGGCGAGCGGCGGCTACATGATGGCTTGCATCGGCGAGCGCATCCTTTCCGCACCCTTCGCCATCCTCGGCTCCATCGGCGTGGTGGCGCAGCTGCCCAACATCCATCGCCTGCTGAAGAAGCACGATGTCGATTTCGAGGTGCTCACCGCCGGCGAGTACAAACGCACCCTGACCGTGTTCGGCGAGAACACCGACAAGGGCCGCGAGAAGTTCCAGGAAGACCTGGAAACCACCCACGAGCTGTTCAAGCGCTTCGTCGTTCACTACCGCCCGCAGCTGGCCATCGACGAGATCGCCACCGGCGAGGTCTGGCTGGGCCAGGCGGCGCTGGGCAAGAAGCTGGTCGACGAGCTCAAGACCAGTGACGAGTACCTGGCCGAACGCGCCCGCGAGGCGGATGTCTACCAGCTCAGTTACGTACAGAAGAAGTCCATCCAGGAGCGCTTCGGCGTGGGCGTCAGCGGCGTGATCGATCGCGTGCTGGTGAGCTGGTGGGACCGCCTGGGTCGCAGCCGCTTCTGGCAGTGACGCTTCTGGCAAAGATTGGGTGTCGGGCGCCGGGATAGCGCCCGTTTCAGCGAATTCGAAAGAGGAGGGTCGAGATGAGTGCATTCAAGGCGTTGTGGGTCACGGAGAGCGCGCATGGCGTGTATGACCTGCAGGTGACCGAGCGGCAGGTTGCCGATCTGCCGGCGGGCGAAGTGCTGGTGCGGGTGAAGTATTCGTCGCTGAACTACAAGGATGCGCTGTCCGCCAGCGGCAACCGCGGCGTGACCCGCAAGTACCCGCACACGCCCGGCATCGATGCCGCCGGCGTGGTGGAAGAGTCCTCGGTGGGCGAATTCGCCGTCGGCGACGAAGTCATCGTCACCGGCTACGACCTGGGCATGAACACGCCGGGCGGCTTCGGCCAGTACATCCGCGTGCCCGCGGCCTGGCTGATCAAGCGTCCGCAGGGCCTGTCGCTGCGCGAATCGATGATCCTCGGCACCGCCGGCCTCACTGCCGCGCTGTGCGTCGACAAGCTGGAGCGCGCCGGCGTCACGCCGTCCGCCGGTCCGATCCTGGTCACCGGTGCCACCGGCGGCGTGGGCAGCATCGCGGTGATGTTGCTGGCGCAACTGGGCTACACCGTGGCCGCCGCCACCGGCAAGCTGGAACAGGCCGAATTGCTCAACCGCCTCGGTGCGCGGCAGATCCTCGATCGCGCCACCGTCTCCGATGGCGTCGACAAGCCGCTGCTGCGTGAGCAGTGGGCCGGCGCCGTGGATACCGTCGGCGGCGATATCCTGTTCAACGTGGTCAAGTCCCTGCAGTACGGCGGCAGCGTCGCCTGCTGCGGCCTGACCGCCGGCGCCGCCTTCAATGCCACCGTGCTGCCCTTCATCCTGCGCGGCGTGAACCTGCTGGGTGTGGACTCGGTGGAGTTGCCGCTGGTGGTCAAGGCGTCCATGTGGGACAAGCTGTCCCTTCAGTGGAAGCTCGACAACCTCGAAGCGGCGGTGCGCGAGGTCAAGCTCGACGACCTGCCGGCCGCCATTCACCAGATCCTTGCCGGCAAGCTGGTCGGCCGGGTGCTGGTGACGCTGGACTGATCCTCTGCACGATGCCCGCGCCGGGCTCGGGTCAGCCCAGGTCCGGCAACAGGTAGCCCGCCCACAGCGAATCGGCGAACTGGCGGCGGAAGAAGCCGAAGTGGCCGATGCGCTTCACGCCGATGTCCTCCGGGGCGATTCGCTTCAAGGTCTTCGGCGAGCCACGGTAGAAGCCGTGCAGCGACTCGGTGTTGCGCCCGGACATCATCTCGTCGTCGGTGAACGAGATGGAGGTGATGGGCGTGCGTACCGAGGAATAGGCTTCGCGCACCGCACCGCCTTCTGCGCCCACGGCGTATTCCGGGTCCAGGCACCAGCGCCGCCATTGTTCGATCACCCCGCGCGGCAGGTCGCCGACCACGCCCAGGCGCTTGCCCGGGAAGTAGCCCAGCAGCGGCGTGAGGGCCGGTGCCAGGCAATACCAGAGCAGCCAGGCCTTGTGCCGCAGCCCCTTGGTGTTCTCGCGCCAGTAGCCGCTGCCGGTGGCGATGGTGAAGGCGCGCTGGATGCGCTCGTTGCCACGCACGAAGGGCAGGATCTGCCCGCCGAGGCTGTGGCCGATCCAGTACACCGGCAGTTCGCCGGCGGCCTCGATCACTGCATCGAGCATGGCGCTGCAATCATGGTTGCCCCAGGCGACGACGTTGACGTCCAGGTCGCGCAGGTGGCCGGCGCGGGATTGGCCCATGCCGACGTAATCGAAGGTCACGGCGAGGAAGCCGCGCTCGGCCAGCCAGTTGGCGAAGGCAGCGTAGAAGCGCTGCTCGACGCCCATGGCGGGAACGATCAAAACCGCCCCCCGCGCATCGCCGGGCGGGTAGTACCAGTGGCTGGAGAGGCTGTGGCCGTTGCCGTTGTCCAGCGGACGGGGGAGCGGGGTGATCATGGCGGATTCCTCAGGCCTGGCTGACGTACATGGTGATGTCGGCGCGGAACACCTTCTTGTCACCGACGTAGGCGAGCACCGGGACGACGACGTCGCCTTCCTGGTTCCAGTCGATCGCGCGGCCATCGGCCACGGCGCGGACGTCACCCTCGGCCTTGGCCAGGTATTCCACCGTCATGCCGCGAGGAATCCAGCGGCGGCCCTTGGGGATCGATACGTCGGTCATGGTTCCGGCGGCCAGCTCGGCCGCATTGCACAGGGCAATGGCGTGCACGGTGCCGATGTGGTTGAGCACTTCGCGGCGTTTGGGGAAGGTGACTTCCGCATAGCCCGGGCGCAGCTCGACGAACTGCGGGGCGATGCTGGCGAAGTAGGGGGCGACCTGGCCGATCATGGCGCTGAACTGGGCCGGGCCGGCCTGCTGGTACATTTGCATCATCTGACTCATGGCAACTCCGGGATCAAACGGATTGAAGAAGGATGCGCGCCCAGGCAGTATACGAAGATTAGAAAGTAATTCTAGAAAAATATTCTAGAATTACTTTCTGTACCGAAATCCCTGAACAAGACCCCCATGGCCCGACCTTCCCGCAAAGACGACATCCTCCAGGCCGCGCTGGCCTGCTTCAGCGAATCCGGCGTGGACGCCACCACCATCGAGATGATCCGCGACCGTTCCGGCGCCAGCATCGGCAGTCTCTACCACCACTATGGCAACAAGGAGCGCATCATCGGTGCGCTGTATCTCGCCGGCGTCGGCCAGTACGCGGCGCTGCTCGATGCTGGGCTGGAGGAAGCGAAAAGCGCCGAGGCGGTGGTGAAGCTGTTCGTCACCTCCTACATCGACTGGGTCTCGGCCAATCCGCAGTGGGCGCGCTTCATCCTGCACAGCCGCGGGCGCGTGGAGGCGGGGGAGATGGGGGAGGAACTGCGCGAGGCGAACCGTCAGCAGGGCCGGCGTATCGCCGAGCTGCTGACGGAGCACCGCAAGGCCGGGGCGTTCAAGGCGCTGTCGGCGGAGCTGTTCAACTCCGTCGTGATCGGCCCGACCCACGACTACGCGCGCAACTGGCTGGCCGGGCGGACGCGGGTGGACCTGATCGAGTGCCGCGAGCAGTTGGCGCAGATTGCCTGGGAGAGCGTGCGGGCCTGACAGCTTTCTGTAGGAGCGGACCTTGTCCGCGAAATCCCGACCAGGCTGAAGAGCTTCGCGGAGAAGCTCCGCTCCTACGAGAGCCGTTCGTCCGCGGCGAGGTGGTTTGCAGATGCACCCTGTAGGAGGGGGGGGGGGGGGGGGGCGGGGTTTTGGGCGGGGGGGGGGGGGGGGGGGTGTGGGGGGCGGGGGCG
>NZ_JBGLYK010000130.1:0-16047 GCF_047304025.1 Pseudomonas sp. Pseusp97
ACTGGGTGATGCGCTTGCGCGTGGGGGCGGGAAGGTCGCGGCCGAACTCGGCCAGTTCGGCGAGGCAGGCCAGCTCGTCCTCGCGCAGACGGCGCACGGATTTGGGCAGCGGCCCGCTCAGGCGCGCCTCGATCAGCTTGCGCTGGCGCCGCAGGATGGCCAGCCGCGAGGTCATCAGCACCAGTTGATTGGCCAGTTGCTGCACCAGCTCGTCGGCGCCGCGCAGGCGCGGGGCGTCGAAATAGAGATGGCGGCGCAGCATCTCCAGCGCGGAAATCTCGCCGAGCAGTTGTTGCTGGCGCTGGCGGAAGTCTTCCTCCCGTTCTTCGCCACGGATCACCGCGGCGGCGTGCACGGCAATCAGCCGGATCAACTGGTCGACCTTGGCGAAGTAGCCGCGCGCCACGCTCTGCGGACGGGCGAAGAACAGGCTGACGAGGGTCACGCAGGCCACGCCCAGTAATGTTTCGGTAACGCGGGTGATGGCCAGGGTATAGGTGGATTCCGGCGCAGGCTGGGCCAGCAGCGCGACGATCACGGCGGTGAAGCCGCTGAGGACGAAGGCATGGGAGTAGGTGAAGCGCATCAGGGTACCGCCGGCGGTGCAGATCGCCAGCCACAGCGCCAGGGTCACGATGAAGGGCAGCGGCGCCTGGGGAAATAGCGCCATGATCGCCACGGCGACCATGGCGCCGATGCTGGTGCCGATCACCTGGGCGAAGCTCTTCTGCAGGGTCATGCCGGCCAGCGGGGTGCTGATGATCACCACCGTCATGGTCGCCCATTTCGGCTGGTCGAGGTCGAGCAGGAATGCCAGGTACAGCGTCAGCAGCCCCGCAAGCACGGTGCGCAGGGCGAACAGCAGGGTGTCGCGGCCAGGGTGGATGATGGCGCGCAGGTACAGCAGCATGGGTGACATGCCAGGCCCTCGATCACAGCGGGGATGACGCCCCTGGCGATGGAGCGTCGCGAACCCTGTTGAGTGTGGTCGAGGTTTTTCGGCTGTGGGAAATTTCTTAGGTCAGTCGGCGGCGTTCAGCGACTGCGCCAGACGTTCCTGGATGAAGTCGAGGAAGCACTGGATGCGCAGCGCCAGTTGCGAATTGCGGTAGTACACCGCGTGGATCGGCTGGCGGCGTTCGCTGGTCATCTGCGGCAGCACGCGCACCAGGCGGCCGGCGCGGATGTCGTCGCAGGTCATGAAGCTCGCGAGGCAGGCGATGCCCTGGCCGCCGATGGCCAGCTGGCGCAGGGTTTCGCCGCTGGAGGCGGACAGCGACGGGTCGACGGCGAGGGTGTCGCCACCGGCGTGGCGGATCGGCCAGACATTCAGCGCCTCGGGCTGGGTGAAGCCGAGCAGCGAGTGGCCGAGCAGCTCTTCCAGGCTGGTCGGGGTGCCGTGGCGCTCGAGGTACCCGGGTGCGGCAAGCAGGTTCAGACGGCTGCTGCCCAGCGGCCGGGCGTGGAGGCTGGAGTCCGCGAGGTGGCCGATGCGGATGGCGATGTCGGTGCTCTGTTCCAGCAGGTCGATGTTGAGGTCGTTGGTGTTGAGTTGCAGCTCGATGTCCGGATAGCGCTCGCGGAAGGCGCCGATGTGCGGCACCACCGCATGCAGCATGAAGGGCGAGGCGGCGTTGATCCGCAAGCGCCCGGCCGGGGATTGCTGGCGCAGGGCCAGGCGTTCTTCCAGGGCATCCATCTGCTCAAGGATGTGACGGGCGTTCTCCAGGAAGAACTCGCCTTCCTCGGTCAGCTTCATCCGCCTTGTGGTGCGGTTGAGCAGGGTGGTGCCGAGCTTTTCCTCCAGCTTCGACAGCGCCCGGCTGACGGCCGAGGGGGTCAGCCCCAGCTGCTCGGCAGCGGCGGTGATGGAGCCGCAGTCGATCACCGTGGCGAAGGTCTTGAGTTCGTCGGAGTGGGCTTTCATCGGCAGGCCTGTTCGGGAGCGGCGGGAGGATTGTAGGGGCTTGAAGCGGGCATGTCCCAGTTGGATTGCTGCAGGCCAGCTTCGCTGCGTCGCCTGCGTAGGAGCGGACCTTGTCCGCGAAATTCTTCGCGCCAGCACCTATTCCGATAGCGGGCATTCAGGCTTGGCGAACGATGTCGACGGTGCTCATCCTGCAATGCCGGGGTGGCGGCGGGATTTCGCGGACAAGGTCCGCTCCTACAGGCCGCGCCGTCGTTTCCTGTTGCGTAGGAGCGGACTCTGTCCGCGATGGGCTGGCTGCGCTTCGTGGTGGATCGGCGCGGCGGAGAATCGATCGCGGACAAAGTCCGCTCCTACGGGATGTCACCAACGATCAGAAGGTGCCGGGATAGGCACCGCCATCCAGGAGCAGGTTCTGCCCGGTCAGGTAGCCCGCATGGGCGCTGCACAGGAAGGCGCAGAAGGCACCGAACTCCTCGGCACTGCCGAAGCGCCCGGCGGGGATTGCGCGTTTTTCCGCGTCCGCCAGTTCGCTTTCGTCGTGGCCGCCGAGCTGGGCGGCGCGCTGGATGCCGCTGCGCAGGCGGTCGGTGTCGAAGGAGCCGGGCAGCAGGCCGTTGATGGTCACGTTGTGGCCAGCCACGCGCGGCTGGCGGGCCAGGCCTGCGACGAAGCCGGTCAGGCCGCTGCGGGCACCGTTGGACAGCCCGAGGACGTCGATGGGCGCCTTCACCGCGCCGGAGGTGATGTTGACGATGCGCCCGAAGCCGCGCTCGGCCATGCCGTCGATGGTGGCTTTGATCAGCTCGATGGGCGTGAGCATGTTCAGCTCCAGGGCACGCAGCCAGTCTTCGCGCTCCCAGTCGCGGAAATCACCGGGCGGCGGGCCACCGGCGTTGTTGACAAGGATGTCCACCTGCGGGCAGGCGGCGATCAGCGCAGCGCGCACGTCCGGCTGGCTGATGTCGCCGACCACTTCGCGCACCTCCACGCCCAGCTCGCGCAACTGCGCGGCCGTGGCGGCGAGGGTGGCGGCGTCGCGGGCGTTGATCGCCAGGTTCACGCCCTCGCGAGCCAGCGCCAGCGCGCAGCCCTTGCCCAGGCCCTTGCTGGCGGCGCAGACCACGGCCCAGCGGCCCTTGATGCCAAGATCCATGTTGTTCTCCTCTGATACGGGAATAAACCTGTAGGAGCGAGCTTGCTCGCGAACCAACCCCCACTGCAATGCGGTTCGCGAGCAAGCTCGCTCCTACGAAATACGCATCGTCCTGCGCTGCCGGTCAGGCAATGACCGCCGGCGCCGGCAGGCGACTGATCCATTTACCGCTGCCTTCGCCAGACTTCAAGCGGCGCAGCGCTTCGGGCAGCTCGGAGAAGTCGAAGAACTGCCTGGCTGGCGCGTGCAGCTGGCCGTCGGCGACGCCCTGCAACAGGCGCACAGCAGCGGCGTGCAGCGCTTGCCAGTCGAGCGCGTCGCCGTGGGCGTGGATGCTGTTGAGCGCCACTTCGTGCAGCGAGATGGCCGTGCTGAAAGCCGGCAGCGGCGCGCTGTCCTGGCGGTCTTGGATGCATACCAGGTGGCCGTTGTAGCCCAGCAGCGGGGCGAGGCCGGCGGCATGGCTGCCGCTGACGGTGTCGAAGATCCCGTGCAGGCGGCGCGGGCCGAGGACTTCGAGCAGTTGCTGGGGCCACTGGCCGTCGCGGTAATCGAAGACCCCGGCGACACCCAGCTGAAGCAGGTGCTCGCGGTGTTTTGCCGAGGCCGTCACCCACACGCGCAGGCCGCGTTGCAGGGCGAGCTGCGCCAGCAGGTAACCGACCGCACCGCCAGCGCCGGTCACCAGCACATCGCGGTTGGTGCAGGCGGGCAGTTTTTCCAGCGCCTGCCAGGCGGTGAGGCCGGGGCAGGGCAGGCTGGCGGCGGTGGCGTCGTCCAGCGAGTCCGGCACCGGGTAGACGGCACGGGCACGCAGCACGGTGTATTCGGCGAAGCTGCCGCCGCGGGTCAGGGCCTGGTGATAGGCGACGCGGGCGCCGGCGCGCAGGTTCACGTCACTGCCCACCGCGATGACGATGCCGACGCCATCCACGCCGGGCACCTGGCCCTGCTGCCAGTCGTCGCGGCCCCAGTCGATCATCTTCCAGTCCACCGGATTCAGCGCGATGGCGGTATTGGCCACCAGCACCTCGTCCGGTCCGGGGGCGGGTACCGGCAGGCGCGACAGTTTCAGGCCGTCGAGGCCGGCACCGGGCGTCCAGGTCCAGGCCGCGTAGTCGTTGATACTCATGAAAACTCCTTGGAAACGGCAAAGCCGCCCCGAGGGGCGGCTATCGGACAGCGGCGGATCAATCCCAGGCCGGGGCCAGGCTTTCCGGGCTGGTGATGCGTTCGTTGCGCTCCAGAGCGGCGATGGCCGTCATGTCGGCATCGGTCAGGCGAAGGTCGACGGCGCGCAGGTTGCCTTCGAGGTTCTCGCGCTTGGTGGACGACGGGATCACCGAGTAACCCAGCTGCATGGCCCAGGCCAGGGTGACCTGCGCCGGGGTGACGCCGTGGCGCTTGGCGATCTCGATGATCACCTCGTCGCTGAGTACCTTGCCGTAGCCCAGGGTCATGTAGGAGGTGATGTGGATGCCCTGGCTTCTGGCGAAGTCGACGACCTTGCGGTTCTGCAGGTAGGGGTGCAGTTCCACCTGGTTGGTGGCGATCTGGCCGGCGCCGACGGCGGCGATGGCTTCCTGCATCAGCGCGATGGTGAAGTTGGAGACGCCGATCTCGCCCGTCAGGCCCTGGGCCTTGGCTTCGGCCAGCGCGCCCATGAACTCGGCGACCGGGACTTCGCCCTTGGGCGACGGCCAGTGGATCAGGGTCAGCTCGACGCGGTCGGTGCGCAGCTTGTGCAGGCTGTCCTTGAGGCTGGGAATCAGCTTGTCGGCGGCGTAGTTCTCGGTCCAGATCTTGGTGGTCAGGTACAGCTCGTCACGCTTGACCCGGCTGCCTGCGATGGCCTCGCCGACGTCGGCTTCGTTGCCGTAGATCTGCGCCGTGTCGATGGCGCGGTAGCCCAGGTCCAGCGCGGTGCGGATGGAATCGATGACGGTCTGGCCCTTGAGGCGGAAGGTGCCGAGGCCGAATGCGGGAACGCTCATGGGATATCTCCTTGGTCGATCAGTGATTGGGAACCGCGCCAGGGGCGGCCGGTTCCATGGAATTGTTGCGGTCCAGACGGCCACTCAGGGCGGTCAGGCCGAAGGCGGCGAGGGTGACGACGGCTGCGATCCAGGGCGTATGGCCCAGTCCCAGGTGGCTGACGACAAGGCCGCCTGCCCAGGAACCGCCGGCCACACCGAGGTTGAACGCGGCGATGTTGAAGCCGGCGGCCACGTCCACTGCATCCGGCGCGACTCGCTCGGCCTGTTGCACGACGTACACCTGCAGGCCGGGCACGTTGCCGAAGGCCACTGCGCCCCAGGCCAGCACCGTCAGCACCACCAGCCATGGATTGCCGGCGGTGAAGGTCAGTACCAGCAGGACCGACGCCAGCAGGCCGAAGATGATCTTCAGGGCGCTGACCGGGCCGCGCTTGTCGGCCAGGCGGCCGCCCCAGATGTTGCCGATGGCTACCGAGACACCGTAGGCCAGGAGCACGGCGCCGACCATGTTCGGGCTGAAACCGGCCAGGTCCTGGAGGATCGGCGCGAGGAAGGTGAAGGCGATCAGCGAGCCGCCGTAGCCTACGGCGGTCATCGCATAGACCAGCAGCAGGCGCGGCTGCAGCAGTACGCGGGCCTGGCGCAGCAGCGGCGCCGGCGGGGTGTGCTGGATGTTCTTCGGCACGAACAGCAGGCTGCCGAGCAGGGCGACCACGCCGAAGGCGGCGACCACCAGGAAGGTCACGCGCCAGCCCAGGTGCTGGCCGATGAAGGTGCCCAGCGGGATGCCGGTGACGAAGGCGACGGTCATGCCGCTGAACATGGTGGCGATGGCGCTGGCCGCCTTGTCCTTGCTCACCAGGTTGGTGGCGATGATCGAGCCGACCGAGAAGAACACGCCATGGGCAAGGCCAGTGAGGATGCGCGCGATGATCAGCGATTCATAGCTGGGCGCCTGCCAGGCCACCAGGTTGCCGATGGTGAACAGCGCCATCAGGCCGACCAGCAGGGCCTTGCGCGGGATGCGCCCGGTCATGGCGGTGAGCAGCGGCGCGCCGATGGCGACGCTCAGGGCGTACAGGCTGACCAGCAGGCCGGCGGAGGGCAGGGTGACGCCCAGGTCGCTGGCGATGGTGGGGATCAGGCCGACGATGACGAACTCCGTCGTGCCGATG
The DNA here is from genome assembly GCF_047304025.1 of Pseudomonas sp. Pseusp97. Taxonomy (NCBI): domain Bacteria; kingdom Pseudomonadati; phylum Pseudomonadota; class Gammaproteobacteria; order Pseudomonadales; family Pseudomonadaceae; genus Pseudomonas; species Pseudomonas sp. Pseusp97. The sequence continues at coordinate 6,256 of NZ_JBGLYK010000130.1, forward strand.
GCGAAGGCGCTGAGCGTCAGCGCCAGGAGTGCGAGGGGCATGGTGTGGTGCTCCGGACGAATGGGATGCGATGGGAGGCATTGTCCGGAAGTCAGCCCTTGAGAAAAACGCGGGAAACGGCAAAGGATAGTTGAATGGCAGTCACGAATAAGGTGGCGTCTACGCTTGGATAACGCTGAGAAACATTCATGACGAGGATCCAGGCATGCATTACACCGGCACCTGCCACTGCGGCGCGGTGGCGTTCGCCTTCGACGCGGAGCTCGATGAACTGGTGCGTTGCGACTGTTCGCTGTGCGGCAAGCGCAACGCCCTGATGGCTACCGTACCGAAGGACCATTTCCGATTGACCCGCGGCGACCAGGCATTGCGCCTGTATCGCTGGAACAGCGGCGTCGCGCTGCATTATTTCTGCGGGACCTGCGGCATCTACGTCTACCACCAGCGCCGCAGCAATCCGTCGATGCTCAGCGTGAATGCGTGCTGCATCGACGGATTCGACCCCGAGTCGCTGCCGTTGCGGCGGGTGGATGGCAAGAGCATGACCACAGTGGCGGGGCCGTCAGAGTAGAGCGTTCGCGAGCAAGCTCGCTCCTACAGGGTGCGTGCGCTCTTCGTAGGAGCGAGCTTGCTCGCGAACCGCACAACACGGAGGTAATAGTGGGAGTGCCAGGAGCCGATCCGAAAGTGGCGTGGTAGCAGCATGGGTATCGCTGCGCTCCACGCCATCCTACTGGGAGGGGTGTCAGCAACACACCGCGTGAGGGGCATAGATCGTAGGGCGCATAACGCGTCAGCGTTATCCCCCCTACGTCTGCGTCAGGCGGACGCCCAGAAAAAAGCCCCGCACAAGGCGGGGCTTCCTTTTATCCATACAGCGATCAGTTGCCGGCGGCAGCGGCCATTTCCGACACGCTCTCGCCACGGTGGGCGCTGAACTGCGGAGCCAGGGAGCCGACGATCATGCCGATGGCGCTGCAGATCAGGCCCACCAGCTGCGGCGGCCAGAAGTCGCCTTCCTGGTGGCCCAGCTCCAGCGATACCCAGCCGATCAGGCCGCAGGCGATGGCGGTCAGGGCGCCCTGGGTGGTGGCGCGCTTCCAGAACAGGCCGAAGAACAGCGGCACCACGGCGGCGACCAGGGTCACCTTGTAGGCATTGCCGACCATCTCGTAGATGCTGGCGTTGGACAGCAGGGCGAACAGGCAGGTGGCGACGGTCATCGCCAGTACGCTGCAACGCATGGCCAGCAGGGCCTGGCGGTCGTTCATGTTGGGCAGGAAGTGCTTGACGATGTTCTCGGTCAGGGTCACCGACGGGGCCAGCAGGGCGCCCGAGGCGGAGGACATGATGGCCGAGAGCAGGGCGCCGAAGAACATGATCTGGGCGAACAGCGGGGTTCGTTCCAGGATCAGGTGCGGCAGGATCTGCTGGGAATCTTCGGCCAGCCAGTGCTTGACCATCTCCGGCTCGATCATCGAGGCGGCGTAGATCAGGAAGATCGGCAGCATGCAGAACACCAGGTAGCAGCAGGCGCCGGTCATGGTGGCGCGTTGGGCGATCTTCTCGGTCTTGGCCGACATCACGCGGGCATACACGTCCTGCTGCGGGATGGAGCCGAACATCATGGTCACCGCGGCGCCGAGGAAGGCGACGATGTCCTTGGCCGAGGTGCCGTGCAGGAAGGTGAACTTGCCTTCGCTGGCGGCGTGGCTGATCACGTTGACCGGGCCGCCGGCCATGTCACCGATCAGCCAGACCAGGTAGAACAGGCCGCAGACGATGATGATCATCTGCAGGAAGTCGGTCAGTGCAACCGACCACATGCCGCCGAACAGGGTGTGCAGCAGGACGATGATGGTGCCGATGATCATGCCCTGGGTGGTGGTCAGGCCACCGTCGGAGAGCACGCTGAAGACCACGCCCAGCGCGGTGATCTGCGCGGCGACCCAGCCCATGTAGGAAATGATGATCACCAGGCTGGTGAAGATTTCCACGTGCTGGCCGAAGCGCTTGCGGAAGAAGTCACCGATGGTGAGAAGATTCAGGCGGTACAGCGGGCGGGCGAAGACGACGCCGACCAGCATCAGGCAGCCGAAGGAGCCGAAGGGGTCTTCGATGATCCCGGCGAAGCCTTCTTCGAGGAAGGTGGCTGGAATGCCCAGCACGGCTTCGGAGCCGAACCAGGTGGCGAACACCATGGTCACGACGAGGGGGAAGGACATGCTCCGGCCAGCGGCGGCATAGTCCGAGGAGTTGTGCACGCGGGTGGTGGCGTAGAAACCGACAGCTACGGTGATCACCAGATACACCGCTACAAACCAGATCAGCATTTGTTCGTTCCGTTGGCTCGCCGGGAACCGTACCGCCGAGACGAAACTCGGGCAGGTGGGCCACGACTGACAAAGTTGTTTTTGTTGGGTTGCGCGGCCAAGGTCATCCGGTGCACCAGGCAGTGGGAGCCGGAAAAACGTAACCAGTTGCGACAACGGGCCGCAGTCTGCCAAATCCGTCAAATATGTCAAACACTTGAATAGGCTATGAGCGAAAAAAATTACATCTCAAGACGAGTGGTGTGGATAAAGGTTTGATTTGTTTGGCTGCTAACGATTTTGACTGACTGGTTAGTCGTTTATTTTTTACAGGCGATGTTCGATAAGCAGAACATCCACCTGGCCGCCAGGGCTCCTGGCGCGGCACGCATACAAGGAGTTTCATGTTCGAGCATCTCGACCTCGCCCAACTGCTTCCGGCCTACGGCTATCCGGTGCTTTTCCTTGGTTGCCTGCTGGAAGGCGAATCGATGCTGCTGCTCGCGGGTATCGCGGCGCATCAGGGGCTGCTCGGCTTCACCGCGGTGGTGTTCTGGGCGACGCTGGCGGGAGCCCTGGGCGACCAGTTGCTCTTCTGGATCGGCCGCCGTGCCGGGGACCGCGCCGTGCCCTGGCTGCAGAGGCGCGGCCTGGCCATCGAGCGGGTCACCGGATTGATCGAGCGTTATCCGCACCTGTCGATCTTCGCGGTGCGCTTTCTCTACGGCATGCGCCTCGCCGGGCCGCTGCTGATCGGCGCGAGCCGGGTAGGACCGCTGCGCTTCCTGCTGATCAACCTGCTCGGCGCCTTCTGCTGGGCGCTGCTGTTCGCAACCGCCGGTTACTGGGCCGGGCAGTTGCTGGAACAGTGGCTGGGCAACCTGCGGCCTTACCGTCTGCCGGTGTTTGTCGGCGTGGTACTGGTTTTCACGGGGATCGCGGTTTGGCGCTACGCGCGGCATCGCCAGCGGCGCAAGCTCGACACATAGGCGAGCTGATCGCCAAGTCCTTGATACAGAGCGGTTTGGATTCGCGCGCGGCGCGATTAGAATCGCCGCTCTTTCGTTCAAGGACGCTGTCATGAGCCTCTACCAGCCCGGCATTCTCGCCACCCCGGTTCCCGCCCACGCCCGCCACCTGTTCTTCGATCTGAAGTCGCTGCAGGACCTGCCCGCCGCGCTGGATCGCCTGATGCAGTTCGCCGATGGCGAGCGCGCGGTGGTTGGCTTCGGTGAGTCGCTGGTGCGGGCGCTGGGGCGCCGTATCGACGGGCTGCGCGAGTTCCCGGCGATCTCCGGTGTGGGCGTCGATAATCCCTCCACCCCGCATGCGCTGTGGGTCTGGCTACGCGGTGACGAGCGCGGGGACCTGCTGCTGCGCACCCAGGAAATCCAGTCCGTGCTGGCGCCCGCCCTGGAGCTGAGCAGCCTGACCGAGGCCTTCCGCCACCGCAGCGGCCACGACCTGACCGGCTACGAAGACGGTACCGAGAACCCTCACGACGACGACGCGATTGCCGCTGCCATCGTTGCCGATGGGGCTGGCCTGGCCGGTGGCAGCTTTGCCGCCATCCAGCAATGGCGCCATCAGTTGCAGGACTTCGCCGCGCTGCCGCAACATGAGCGCGACGACATCATGGGCCGCCGCCTGAGCGACAACGAAGAGCTGGACGACGCTCCGGAGTCCGCCCACGTCAAGCGCACCGCCCAGGAGAGCTTCGCGCCGGAAGCCTTCATCGTGCGCCGCTCCATGCCCTGGACCCAGGGCCAGGACGCCGGGCTGATGTTCCTCGCCTTCGGCTGCACCCTGGATGCCTTCGAAGTCCAGCTGCGCCGCATGAGCGGGTTGGAAGACGGCATCACCGACGCGCTGTACCGCTTCAGCCGGCCGCTGACCGGTGGCTATTACTGGTGTCCGCCGCGCAAGGGTGGGCTGCTGGACCTGAGTGCGCTGTTGGGCTGATTCTGCCGCTGCGCCCACAAAAAGCCCCGCCCATGAGCGGGGCTTTTTGTGGGCGCTGGCGCGCCGGTTCGCGAGCAAGCTCGCTCCTACAGGGGAACTCCTGCGAGCTCTTCGTAGGAGCGAGCTTGCTCGCGAACCGGCACCGTACGGGCTAGCCGCCTGCCTACCAATGGCACCCCGATCTTCCGCCGAATTGGCTGTTGGCCCTCGCCAATGCCGGGCGTAGCGTGGACCCATCTTCCCACTGCCCGAGGTCAACGCCATGCCCGCCACCACTTCCCTGAAATTCCTCTTCGCCGGCCTCGGCCTGGCGCTCAGCCTGCCGGCACTTTCCCACGAGGCGGATGCCCGCAGCGAAAAGGTCGCCGTCCAGCTGGAGCAGAAACTCCCCGATGCGGCAGGCAAGAAGGGGCTGATGATCACCGTCTCCTACGAGCCGGGGCAATCCTCCGGCGCACACGTGCACAGCGGCTCGGTGTTTGCCTACGTGCTCGAAGGCGCGGTGATCTCCCAGCTGGAAGGGCAGAAGCCGGTTACCTACCAGGCCGGCCAGTCCTGGTACGAGGCGCCGAACACGCCGCACCTGGTGTCGCGCAACGCCAGCAACGAAAAGCCGGCGAAGCTGCTGGTGTGGATGCTGCTGGACGAGAAGGCGCCGGTGCTGACGCCGCTGAAGAAGTAGGTGCAAGACGAAGAACCCCGCCAATTGGCGGGGTTCTTCGTTACAGGCTGTGCATCCGTTCGTAGGGCGCATAACGCGCCAGCGTTATCCGCCGCAAAGGTGCCGGCGGATAACCTGTTCCAGGTTATGCGCCCTACGCAGGTCGAGGGTCACTAGAGATGTAGGGCGCATAACGCGTCAGCGTTATCCGCCGTACGCGGGGGAGGCTCACTCCGTCGCGCCGGGCACCTTGCGCGGGGCCATGAAGAACATCCAGGCCAGGGCCAGGAAGTACATGGTCGGGATGATGGTGAAGAGGAGCGCGTAGTTGTTGTGGGTGACGGTGAGGATGTAGCCGACGATCTGGGTCATGAACATGCCGCCAATCGCCGCGCACATGCCGCCGAAGCCGAACACCGTGCTCATCATGTGCTTGGGCGTGTAGTCCATCACCAGGCTCCAGATGTTCGCCGTCCAGGCCTGGTGCGCGCCCACGCCCAGGGCGATGGCCGCCACGGCGATCCACAGTCCGCTGGCCTTGGCGGCGAAGACCACGCCGATGATCGAGCAGGCGCAGAGGAACATCGACAGCAGGCGAGCGTTGATCGGCTTCATGCCGCGGCCGATCAGCCAGGACGAGAGGATGCCGCCGCCGATGCTGCCGAAATCCGCGGTCAGCCAGATCAGCATCAGCGGGATGCCCATCTGCGTGACGCTGATGCCCAGGCCGTACTGCTGGTTGAGGAAGGGCGGCAGCCAGTAGAGATAGAACCAGAACACCGGTGCGGTCAGCGAAAGGGCTACGGCGAAGGCCCAGGTGCCGCGCATGCGCAGGATGGCGGAAAAGGGCACGCGCTCGGCCGGCGGCTCGTCGGCTGCCTGGATGTAGTCCAGCTCGCTCTGCTTCACCGTCGGGTGATCTTCGGGGTTGAAGTATTTAAGGCTCCACAGCACTACCCAGACGAAGCCCAGCGCGCTCATGCACAGGAACGCCGCCTGCCAGCCCCAGGCTGCGAGGATCAACGGCAGCAGCGCGGGGGTGAGCATGGCGCCGACATTGGTGCCGGCATTGAAGATGCCCGTGGCCATGGCTCGTTCGCCGGCCGGGAACCACTGACGCGTGGTCTTCACGCAGGCCGGGTAGTTGGCCGCCTCGGTCAGGCCGAGGATGAAGCGGCAGACCATGAAACCGGTCGCCGAGCTGGCCAGGCCGTGGGCGCCGGTGGCGAAACTCCACAGCAGCACGGCGAAGAAGAACGCGCGCTTCACGCCGATGCGATCGATCAGCCGGCCCTGCAACACGAAGCCGATGGCGTAGCCGACCTGGAACCAGAAGTTGATGTTGGCGTAGTCCATGGCCGTCCAGGCCATTTTCTCGGCGAGGATCGGCTGCATCACGCCCAGGGCGGCGCGGTCGATGTAGTTCAGGGTGGTGGCGAAGAACACCAGGGCGAGCATGCCCCAGCGCACCTTGCCGACGGCCATGGCGCCACGCACCTTGCCGAAGAAGGACGAGCCGTGCGGGGCGACCGCGGCGAGGGGAGCGGATTGCGTATGGATCATGATCGGGGCCATCCGTTATCGGGCTGACGCGCAGCCTCAGGAATTATTGTCGTGCCGCAGGTGCTCCGGCTGCTCCACCGCCGATCGGCGTGGATTGCAGGGAAGAGTTGCGGTGGCTGGCGAAAATCAGTGGGCGCGCTGGCGTCCGGGCAGACAACACGAGCCTGGCATCAGGCTGACTGCTTGTGGATGGGGGATGGAAGCTACGAGGCGAGGGTGAAGGATGTACATGAGCAGTTACCCGTTCTTGAAATTGTTATGGATGACACACAGGCCATCTCGCAGCGGCTGGTGAATCTCCCGGGGAAAGGCAGTGCCGGGGAGCAGCCGGATTGCGTCGACGTGGCTAAATCTTGAGCAGCGGCCGGAACAGCGTCAATTCGATAAACGGCCTTTGGTTCGGTAATCGAACACAAAACTAACCAGTTAGTACACTTTAAATTGCCGCTGACCCGGACCGCCAGAATAATCAGACTCAGCCGGAAACCGATTCCAACAAGCCCTCAGCACCTCCGGCAGGAGTCAATGAAATGCAACGTTCGATCGCCACCGTTTCCTTGAGCGGAACCCTGCCGGAAAAACTCGAAGCCATCGCCGCCGCCGGTTTCGAGGGCGTGGAGATCTTCGAGAACGATCTCCTCTATTACGGCGGCAGCCCCCGTGAAGTGCGCCGGCTGTGCGCCGATCTGGGGCTGGCGATCACCCTGTTCCAGCCCTTCCGCGACTTCGAGGGCTGCCGCCGCGACCGCCTTCCGCGCAACCTCGACCGCCTGGAGCGCAAGTTCGACCTGATGCAGGAGCTGGGCACCGACCTGGTGCTGATGTGCAGCAACGTTGCCGCCGACTCCCTGGGCGAGCGCGAATTCCTCCTCGAAGACCTCGGCCTTGCCGCCGAGCGCGCCGGCGCCCGCGGTCTGCGCGTGGGCTACGAAGCCCTTGCGTGGGGTCGCCATGTGAACACCTGGCAGCAGGTCTGGGACCTGGTGCGTGAAGTGAATCACCCTGCGCTGGGGATGATCCTCGACAGCTTCCACACCCTCTCGCTGAAGGGCGACCCGGCCGGCATCGCGCAGGTTCCGGGGGAGAAGATCTTCTTCGTGCAGATGGCCGACGCGCCGATCCTGGCCATGGACGTGCTGGAATGGAGCCGGCACTTCCGCAACTTCCCCGGCCAGGGTGAGTTCGATCTGGCGGGCTTCCTCGCGCCGATCCTCAGGAGCGGCTACCGCGGACCGCTGTCGCTGGAAATCTTCAACGATGGTTTCCGCGCCGCGCCGCCGCGCGCCAACGCCGCCGACGGACTGCGCTCACTGCTTTACCTTGAGGAAAGGACCCGTGCGCGCCTGGAAGGCGAAGGCGCGCCGAAGGAGCAGCTCGACTGCCTGTTCGCGCCGCCACCGGCCAGTCAACTGGACGGCGTCGAGTTCCTCGAATTCGCCGTCGACGAAGCCCTTGGTGCGCGCCTGGGCAACTGGCTGGAGCGCCTGGGCTTCGCCCGCGCCGGCGAACACCGTTCCAAGGCGGTGAGCCTGCTGCGCCAGGGCGACATCAATATCGTGCTCAACGCCGAACCTTATTCCTTCGCGCACAGCTTCTTCGAGGCCCATGGTCCGTCGTTGTGCGCCACCGCATTGCGGGTGCGTGATGCCGCCAGCGCATTGCAGCGCGCCCAGGACTACAAGGGGCAACCCTATCGCGGGCTGGTCGGCCCCAACGAGCGGGAGATTCCCGCCGTGCGCGCGCCGGATGGCAGTCTCATCTACCTGGTGGAAGAACGTGCCGCGGGGCAGACGATCTATGACGTCGATTTCCGCCTCGATCCGGCCGCTGAGCCGACCGGCCAGCTGCAACGCATCGACCACATGGCCCTGGCGCTGCCGGCGGACGGACTGGACAGCTGGGTGCTGTTCTACAAGGGCCTGTTCGACTTCGAGGCCGACGACGAAGTGGTGCTGCCCGATCCCTACGGGCTGGTGAAGAGCCGCGCCCTGCGCAGCGCCAACGGCAGCGTGCGGTTACCGCTGAACATCTCGGAGAATCGCAACACCGCGATCTCCCATGCGCTGTCGAGCTATCGCGGCTCCGGCGTTCACCACATCGCCTTCGCCTGCGAAGACATCTTCGCCGAGGTGGCGCGGGCGAAGGACGCCGGCGTGCCGTTGCTGGAAATCCCGCTCAACTACTACGACGACCTCGCCGCGCGCTTCGACTTCGATGACGAATTCCTCAGCGAGCTGGCCTACTTCAACGTGCTCTACGACCGCGATGCCAATGGCGGCGAGCTGTTCCACGTGTACACCGAGCCGTTCGAGGAGCGCTTCTTCTTCGAGATCATCCAGCGTCGCGGCGGCTACGCAGGCTACGGCGCGGCCAACGTCGCCGTGCGTCTGGCCGCCATGGCCCAGGCGCGCAAAGGTACGACACGCCGGCCGAAGGTCTAGTCCAGCCGCGTTTTGCCTCGGAAGGGCAGCGGCGCGCATAATCCGCGCATCCCTTCAGCCAAGCAGGCGCCACTCGGCGCCTGCCAGACGATGCCGAGCCATGACCGACAGCGCTACCCAGCCGATCTCCGCCGAAACCGCTCGCCGGGGCCGCAAGAACAACCCGGAGAAGACCCGCGAGGATATTCTCCAGGCGGCCATCGTCGAATTCGTCCAGCAGGGGCTCTCCGGTGCGCGGGTGGACGCCATCGCCGAGCGCATGAACACCTCGAAGCGGATGATCTACTACTACTTCGGCAGCAAGGAGCAGCTCTACCAGGCGGTGCTGGAGAAGCTCTACGGCGACATCCGCGGCACCGAGCAGACCCTGCACCTGGCCGAACTGGAGCCGCTGGAGGCCATGCGCCGACTGGTGGATTTCACCTTCGACCACCACGACCGCAACGTCGATTTCGTGCGTATCGTCTGCATCGAGAACATCCACTACGGCCAGTTCGCCGCAGGCTCCGAGGCGATCCGTTCGATGAACAGCAACATCCTGCGCACCATCGAGGACATCCTCCAGCGCGGCGCTGTCAGCGGTGTTTTCCGCGATGGCCTGCAGGCCATCGACGTGCACATGCTGATCAGCGGGTTCTGCTTCTATCGCGTGTCCAACCGCCATACCGTCGGCTCGCTGTTCCAGGTCGAGCTGGAAGACCCGGCGATCAAGGCGCGGCACAAGGACATGATCATCGAGGCGGTGTTGCGGTTTATCCAGCCGTAAGCCGGTTGGAATCGGAGCGGGGCTGTTCGCGAGCAAGCTCGCTCCTACAGGCGGGCACCGGAGCTCTTCGTAGGAGCGAGCTTGCTC
>NZ_JBGLYK010000131.1:0-15975 GCF_047304025.1 Pseudomonas sp. Pseusp97
GACCACCCCGCCAGCGCCTGAAGCCTCCCCGGCAACTCCGGCAGCCCCGGCCACCGCGCCGCAGGAGCCCGCCGGCGGCGAGCAGAAGCAATAATCGCGCTTCTGCCGCACAGAACAAGGCCCGCTTATGGCGGGCCTTGTCGTTTCTGCGGTTCGGCTGTCAGCCGCTGGGAGGAATGTCGTTGTCCCGCGGCGCATCGCCCTGCGGCGTCGGCGTGTAGACCATCACGTGAAGCACGCTGGAGTGGAACTCGCGCTGGTACAGCACGCCCACCACACCCGCCGTCACCAGCATGAAGATCCACGGGTTGATGAACCAGGCCAGCATCGCCAGGCCGAAATAATAGGTGCGCAGGCCCTGGTTGAACTGGTGCGCCGCCAGCGACACCACGCGCGCCGCGCGCTCGGCGAAGGATTTGCGCTCCAGCTCGCCGACGTTGCGCTCCCCCACCATGGGCGCGGAACCGATCAGCACCGCGGCGAAGTTGTACTGGCGCATGCACCAGCTGAAGGTGAAGAAGGCGTAGACGAAGACCACCGCCAGGCACAGCAACTTGAGCTCCGAGAGCCCGCGGGTCGGCGCCGTCACGAAAGGCAGGTCGGCCAGCACCGAGATCGTGCGCTCGGCCGAGCCCAGCAGCGTGAGGATACCGGCCAGGATGATCAGGGTGCTGGAGGCGAAGAACGAGGCGTTGCGCTCCAGGTTGCCGATCACGCTGGCGTCCGCCACGCGGTTGTCGCGCAGCAGCACGCGGCGCATCCAGTCCTGGCGGTAGAGGTGCAGCACGCTGGCCAGGCAAGCAGTGTCGCGGGCCTTGGTCTTGGCGTAGCGGGTGTAGCCGATCCAGCAGAACAGGAACCAGAGGATGGCGAGCAGGTTCCAGAAGTACTGGATGTCGAACAGGTCGACGATGTCGGTCATGGATTTCCTTGCGATTCGAGACGGGATGAAGTCAGTACGCAGCCGATAGACGCCAGTTTAACGCGCCAGGACACGACGCCCACGACGGAAAAACGCGGGCATGAAAAAGGCCGCCTCGTGGGCGGCCTTTTTCTCTGACGGCGGATATCAGGCCATTGCTTCCTGGGGTTTGCCCAGCAGGCGGTCGACCACCACCATCACGGCCAGCATGGTGACCGAGGGAATCAGCCAGGCGAGGCCCTGCTCGGCCAGCGGCAGGTGCTCCATCCAGGCCGGCATCCAGGCGTCGAGCTTGGCGCCCTTCAGGGCATCGATGATGCCGAAGACGAAGGAGATCACCATCACCGGGGCGACGATGCGGGTCTGCGAACGCCACAGGCTGGCGCAGAAGCTCAGCGCCACCAGCACGATGCACGGCGGATAGATGGCGGTCAGCACCGGGATCGAGAACTGGATGAGCTTGGTCAGGCCCAGGTTCGACACCAGCAGCGAGAAGCCGGCCAGGATGACAACCAGGCTGCGGTACGACAGCGGCAGGATGCGGCAGAAGTACTCGGCACAGGCACAGGTCAGGCCGACGGCGGTGACCAGGCAGGCCAGCGCGATGAGCACCGCGAGGAAGGTGCTGCCCAGCGAGCCGAAGGTGTGCTGCACGTAGGCGTGCAGGACGGCAGCGCCGTTGGCGGCACCCGCGGCGATGTCATGGCTGCCGGCACCCAGGCGGAACAGGCTGATGTACACCAGCGCCAGGCCTACGCCGGCGATCAGGCCGGCGATGATGGCGTAGCGGGTGATCAGGCGCGGCGACTGCACGCCCCGGGAGCGGATCGCGTTGACGATGACGATGCCGAAGACCAGCGCGCCAAGGGTGTCCATGGTCAGGTAGCCATTGACGAAGCCCTGGGAGAACGCGGCGCTCTGGTAGGCCGGTTCAGCGACGCCAATGGGGCCGGCCGGCAGCATGAAGGCGGCAATGCCCAGCGCGGCCAGGGCGATGATCTTCAGCGGCGCGAGGAAGCGGCCCACGGTATCGAGCAGCTTGCCCGGATACAGCGAGATCACCAGCACGATCAGGAAATACACCAGGCTGTAGAGGAACAGCGGCAGCGCGCCCTCCCCGGTCAGCGGCGCCAGGCCGACTTCGAAGGAGACGGTGGCGGTACGCGGGGTGGCGAACAGCGGCCCGACCGACAGGTAGCAGACGGCCGCCAGCAGCCCGCCGGCGACCTTGCCGATGGGGTGGCTGAGGGTGTCCATCGCGCCACCGACCTTGGCCAGCGCCACCACGGTGATCACCGGCAGGCCGACCGCGGTGATCAGGAAGCCCAGCGCGGCCATCCACACGTGCGGCCCCGACTGCAGCCCCACGATCGGCGGGAAGATGATGTTGCCCGCGCCGACGAACAGCGCGAAGGTCATAAAACCCAGTGCCAGGATGTCCTGGCCTTTCAAGACGTTCATGAAGGGAAATACCACAGTGCTGAAACGGGTTCGTGGTCTTCCTGGGCAGATCGACCATACAGACGTGACAAAGCCGCATCGGACGGGACTGGCTGACTCATTGCGGCTGAGCCTGCGCATCCAGTGATGCTGCTGTCATCGGTACGGTGATTTGTTCTTGGAAGTCCGATAGCAGAGGTTTTCCATGGGCTCGTGGCCCGGTTGCTCCTGCATTCTGGTTATCCCGCCATCCTTGACGGTCAGGAATCGCCGTCGCCTCCGGGTAGGAATTGACGGTGAGCGAGCCTTCCCTTGTGGGGAACGCGACGCTTCATATAGTTGCTAGCCTAACGATCTATTCCGATGAACTGCACTGACATACGTCAGATCGTCCGCGCAATGATCGGCGATGTCGCCTGAACGACACTTTGTAGACGCCGCCACAACGACAGAGGCCACCCGAAGGTGGCCTCTGTTGACGGGCGGTTGAGTAAGCGAGGCGCTTACTTGACCGGCCAGCCGGTCAGCTCGGCCAGGGCCTTGCCGATGTCGGCCAGCGAACGCACGGTTTTCACACCAGCGTCCTGCAGGGCGGCGAACTTCTCGTCCGCAGTGCCCTTGCCACCGGAGATGATGGCGCCCGCGTGGCCCATGCGCTTGCCGGGCGGTGCGGTTACACCAGCGATGTAGGACACCACCGGCTTGGTCACGTTGGCCTTGATGTAGGCAGCCGCTTCTTCTTCGGCCGAACCACCGATTTCACCGATCATGACGATGGCTTCGGTTTTCGGGTCTTCTTGGAACAGCTTCAGGATGTCGATGAAGTTGGAGCCCGGGATCGGGTCACCGCCGATGCCCACGCAGGTGGACTGGCCGAAGCCGGCGTCGGTGGTCTGCTTCACGGCTTCGTAGGTCAGGGTGCCGGAACGCGACACGATGCCCACCTTGCCCGGCAGGTGGATGTGACCCGGCATGATGCCGATCTTGCACTCGCCGGGAGTGATCACGCCCGGGCAGTTCGGGCCGATCAGGCGTACGCCCAGCTCGTCGCACTTGACCTTGGCTTCCAGCATGTCGATGGTCGGGATGCCTTCGGTGATGCAGACGATCAGCTTGATGCCGCCGAAGGCCGCTTCCAGGATCGAGTCCTTGCAGAACGGAGCCGGAACGTAGATGACCGAAGCATCGGCGCCGGTGGCTTCCACGGCTTCCTTGACGGTGTTGAACACCGGCAGGCCGAGGTGGGTGGTGCCGCCCTTGCCGGGGGTCACGCCGCCAACCATCTTGGTGCCGTAGGCGATGGCTTGTTCGGAGTGGAAGGTACCCTGCGAGCCGGTGAAGCCCTGGCAGATGACTTTGGTGTCTTTATTGATCAGGACGCTCATTACTTACCCTCCGCGGCCTTGACGACTTGCTGGGCAGCGTCGGTCAGGCTGGTCGCCGCGATGATGTTCAGACCGCTCTCGGCCAGGACCTTGGCGCCGAGGTCGGCGTTGTTGCCTTCCAGACGAACGACAACCGGGATTTTCACGCCGACTTCTTTCACCGCGCCGATGATGCCTTCGGCAATCATATCGCAGCGAACGATGCCGCCGAAGATGTTCACCAGAACGGCAGCCACGTTGCTGTCGGACAGGATGATCTTGAACGCTTCGGTCACGCGCTCTTTGGTGGCACCGCCGCCAACGTCGAGGAAGTTGGCCGGCTTGCCGCCGTGCAGGTTGACGATGTCCATGGTGCCCATGGCCAGGCCAGCGCCGTTGACCATGCAGCCGATGTTGCCTTCCAGCGCGACGTAGTTCAGTTCCCACTTCTGCGCATGGGCTTCACGAGCGTCGTCCTGGGACGGGTCGTGCATGGCGCGCAGCTTGGGCTGACGGTACATGGCGTTGGAGTCGATGTTGATCTTGGCGTCCAGGCAGTGCAGGTTGCCGTCTTTCTTGATCACCAGCGGGTTCACTTCCAGCAGCGCCAGGTCGTAGTCCTGGAACAGCTTGGCGAGGCCCACGAAGATGTGGGTGAACTGCTTGATCTGGTCGCCCTTCAGGCCCAGCTGGAAGGCCAGCTCGCGGCCCTGGAACGGCTGAGCGCCAACCAGCGGATCGATGGTGGCTTTCAGGATCTTTTCAGGAGTCTCGTGCGCAACTTTCTCGATGTCCACGCCACCTTCGGTGGAGGCCATGAAGACGATGCGACGGCTGGAACGGTCGACAACGGCGCCGAGGTACAGCTCCTTGTCGATGTCGGTGCAGGATTCCACCAGGATCTTGCTGACCGGCTGGCCGTTGGCGTCAGTCTGGTAAGTCACCAGACGCTTGCCCAGCCAGTTGGCGGCGAACGCCTTGGCGTCCTCTTTGCTCTTGACCAGCTTCACACCGCCCGCTTTGCCGCGGCCGCCGGCGTGTACCTGGGCTTTTACGACCCACTCGGTACCACCGATCTTTTCACAGGCTTCTGCGGCCTCTTCGGGTGTGTCGACGGCGAAGCCCTTGGATACGGGCAGGCCGTACTCAGCGAACAGCTGCTTACCCTGATATTCGTGGAGATTCATGCTTGTCTACCGTTTTCGTCTTGGGTATTGCGCATTCGGCGCGGCGCTCGTGGCACCGCGCCACCTGTGACCGAATCCCCGCGGGGGAGAAACGATCCGGCGGGTGGGAGGCAGCCCCTCGCAAAAGACTGCCGCCCTGCCCGCCGTGGTCCCGTTCCTTAGCGCTTCTTGCGGTTGGCGATGTGGATGGCGTGGCCATTCACCGCCAGAGCCGCTTCGTGCAGCGCTTCGGACAGAGTCGGGTGGGAGAAGACCATCATGCCCAGGTCTTCGGCACTGGTGCCGAATTCCATGCCGATCGCGCCCTGCTGAACCAGCTCGGCGGCGCTCGGGCCGATCACATGGACGCCCAGTACGCGGTCGGTCTTGGCATCGGCGATGACCTTGACCAGACCACCGGTGTCGTTGGCAGCCATGGCGCGGCCGCTGGCGGCGAACGGGAAGGTACCGACGTTGACTTCGACGCCTTCGCCCTTGAGCTGCTGCTCGGTCTTGCCGACCCATGCGATTTCCGGGTGGGTGTAGATCACCGACGGAATCAGGTCGTAGTTCATCTGGGCCTTGTGGCCGGCGATACGCTCGGCAACCATCACGCCCTCTTCCGAGGCCTTGTGCGCCAGCATGGCGCCGCGGACCACGTCACCGATGGCGTAGACGCCCGGAACGCTGGTCTTGCAGTGGTCGTCGACGTAGATGAAGCCACGCTCGTCCAGGGTCACGCCGCTGTCGGCGGCCAGCAGGTCGGTGGTCACCGGGCGACGGCCCACGGCCACGATCAGCTTGTCGAAGGTTTCCTTCTGCTCGCCGTTGGCGTCGGTGAAGGTCACGGTGACCTGCTTCTTCTTCACTTCCGAACCAGTGACGCGAGCGCCCAGGCGGATGTTCAGACCTTGCTTGGTCAGGGTCTTCAGGGCTTCCTTGGCGATCTGCTCGTCGGCCGCCGGGAGGAACTTGTCCAGGGCTTCCAGGACGGTGACTTCAGCGCCCAGGCGCGCCCAGACCGAACCCAGCTCCAGGCCGATGACGCCAGCGCCGATCACGCCCAGCTTCTTCGGTACGCTCTGGAATTCCAGGGCGCCGGTGGAGTCGACGATCACGTCTTCGGTCAGCGGGGCCGGCGGGATTTCGACCGGCTTGGAGCCCGAGGCGATGATGATGTTGTCGGCTTCCAGGACCTGGGTCTTGCCGTCCAGGCCGGTCACTTCGACCTGCTTGTTGGCCAGGACCTTGCCGTGGCCTTCGAAGGAGGTCACGCCATTGGCCTTGAACAGGGTGGCGATGCCGCCGGTCAGGTTCTTCACGATGTTGGCCTTGCGCGCAACCATCGCCGGAACGTCCATCTTCACGCCGCCAGTGGAAATGCCGTGAATCTCGAAGCCTTCTTTGGCTTCCTTGTACTTCCAGGAGCTGTCCAGCAGCGCCTTGGACGGAATGCAGCCTACGTTCAGGCAGGTACCGCCGAGAGCGACCTTGCCCTCTTTACCGATGTACTTCTCGATGCAAGCGGTCTTCAGGCCGAGTTGGGCGGCACGGATGGCGGCTACGTAGCCGCCGGGGCCGGCACCAATCACAACCACGTCGAATTTCTGGCTCATGTCTCAATCCTTATTCCGGTGAAGCGGACGGCCCCTTTCGGGGCCGTCGTGTAGTACGGGGCCGTCGTGTGAACGGGTGTATCAGACGTCCAGCAGCAGGCGAGCCGGATCTTCCAGCAGATCCTTCATGGTGACCAGGAAGCTGACTGCTTCCTTGCCGTCGATCATGCGGTGATCGTAGGACAGCGCCAGGTACATCATCGGCAGGATCACCACCTGGCCGTTAACGGCCATCGGGCGCTCCTGGATCTTGTGCATGCCGAGGATGGCGGTCTGCGGCGGGTTGACGATCGGAGTCGACAGGAGGGAACCAAATACGCCACCGTTGGAAATGGTGAAAGTACCACCGGTCATGTCTTCGATGGACAGCTTGCCGTCTTTGGCCTTCTTGCCGAAGGTGGCGATGCCGTTCTCGATCTCGGCCAGGCTCATGAACTCGGCGTTGCGCAGTACCGGTACGACCAGACCACGGTCGCTGGAAACGGCCACGCCGATGTCCTGGTAGCCGTGGTAGACGATGTCGTTGCCGTCGATCGAGGCGTTGACGCCCGGGAAGCGCTTCAGGGCTTCGGTGGCGGCCTTGACGAAGAAGGACATGAAGCCCAGGCGGACGCCGTTGTGCTTCTTCTCGAACAGGTCCTTGTACTTGTTGCGCAGGTCCATGATCGGCTTCATGTTGACTTCGTTGAAGGTAGTCAGCATGGCCATGGAGGACTGGGCTTCGACCAGACGCTCGGCAACCTTGGCGCGCAGGCGGGTCATCGGTACGCGCTTCTCGACGCGGTCGCCAGCGGCGATCACCGGAGCAGCGGCGGCAGCCGGGGCAGCGGCCTTGGCGGCCGGAGCGGCAGCCGGGGCGTTCTTCTTGGCTTCGACGGCGGCAACGACGTCTTCCTTGGTCACGCGACCGCCCTTGCCGGTGCCGGCCAGGCTGTTCGGGTCGATGCCATTCTCTTCGGCCAGCTTGCGGGCGGCCGGCGAGAGGATGTTGTCGTCAGCAGCGGCTGCCGGTGCAGCAGCGGCCGGGGCAGCAGCGGGAGCGGCGGCAGCAGCCGGAGCGGCAGCGGCAGCACCGCCTTCGCTCAGCTTGCCCAGCAGTTCGTTGGAGAGAACGGTGTCGCCTTCGTTCTTGACGATCTCGGCCAGGACGCCGTCGGCTTCGGCCAGAACCTCGATCACGACCTTGTCGGTCTCGATGTCGACGATCAACTCGTCACGCTTGACGGCTTCACCGACCTTCTTGTGCCAGGTTGCGACGGTGCCGTCGGCAACCGATTCCGGGAAGGTTGGGGCTTTGATTTCGATAGCCATTATGTGTGTTTCCTTAAATTCGGTATCAACTGCGCGTTGGCGTTAAACGGTGAAGGCGTCCTGCAGCAGTTTTTCCTGCTGCTCGGCGTGCATCGAAGCGTAGCCGCAAGCCGGAGCTGCCGAGCCTTCGCGGCCCGCGTATTCCAGGTTGAGACCTTTCTTGTGCGCGGCGATGACGCGACGCATGTGGTGCTGCGAGCAGTACCAGGCGCCCTGGTTCATCGGCTCTTCCTGGCACCAGACGATGTGCTTGAGGTTCTTGTACTGCGACAGGACCTCGGCCAGATCGTCCTCCGGGAACGGATACAGCTGCTCGATACGAACGATCGCGATGTTCTCGAGACCTTCGGCACGACGCTTCTCCAGCAGGTCGTAGTACACCTTGCCGCTGCACAGCACGATGCGGTCGACTTTCTTCGGATCCAGGCTGTCGATCTCGTTGATCACGGTCTGGAACGAGCCGTTGGCCAGATCTTCCAGGGTCGAGATGGCCAGCTTGTGACGCAGCAGCGACTTCGGAGTCATCACGACCAGCGGCTTGCGCAGCGGACGGATCACCTGGCGGCGCAGCATGTGGTAGACCTGCGCCGGAGTGGTCGGCACGCAGACCTGGATGTTCTGCTCGGCGCACAGCTGCAGGTAACGCTCCAGACGTGCGGAGGAGTGCTCCGGACCCTGGCCTTCGTAACCGTGCGGCAGCAGCATGGTCAGACCACACAGGCGTTGCCACTTGGTCTCGCCGCTGGTGATGAACTGGTCGATCACGACCTGCGCACCGTTGGCGAAGTCACCGAACTGGGCTTCCCAGATCACCAGCGCGTTCGGCATGGTGGTGGCGTAGCCGTATTCGAACGCCAGCACGGCTTCTTCCGAGAGGTAGGAGTCGTACAGGCTGACGCGCGGCTGGCCGTCGAACAGGTTGGCCAGCGGGATGTAGACCGAGTCGTCCTTCTGGTTGTGCAGCGCCGCGTGGCGGTGCGAGAAGGTGCCGCGGCCGACGTCCTGACCGGTCATGCGCACCGGGTGACCTTCGAACAGCAGGGTCGCGTAGGCCAGGTTCTCGGCGAAGCCCCAGTTGATCGGCATGCCACCGGCAGCCATCTTCGCGCGGTCTTCGTAGATCTTCTGTACCTGGCGCTGCATGACGAAGCCGTCCGGGGTTTCCAGCAGCTTGGCGGACAGGTCCTGCAGGGTCTTCAGGTCGAAGCGGGTGTCGTGACGCGCGGTCCAGGCATGGCCCACGTACGGACGCCAGTCGACGAAGAGCTCCTTGTTGGGCTCCTTCACCAGGCTCTTCACCACGTGCTGGCCGTTGTCGAGAGCGTCGCGGTATTCGTCGACCTTCTCCTGGGCCTGCTCGGTGGTCTGCACGCCAGCGGCGATCAGCGCGTCGGCATACAGGTCACGGGTGGTGCGCTGCTTGGCGATCTGCTGGTACATCAGCGGCTGGGTGCCGCTCGGCTCGTCGGCCTCGTTGTGGCCGCGACGGCGGTAGCAGACCAGGTCGATGACCACGTCACGCTTGAACTGCATGCGGTAGTCGACAGCCAGCTGGGTCACGAACAGGACCGCTTCCGGATCGTCGCCATTCACATGGAAGATCGGCGCCTGGATCATCTTCGCCACGTCGGTCGCGTACTCGGTGGAACGAGCATCGTCCTGACGGCTGGTGGTGAAGCCGACCTGGTTGTTGATCACGATGTGGATGGTGCCGCCCGTCTTGTAAGCACGGGTCTGCGACATCTGGAAGGTCTCCATGACCACGCCCTGCCCCGCGAAGGCGGCATCGCCGTGGATGGAGATCGGCACGACCTTGTCGCCGCTGCCGTCCTTGCGACGGTCCTGGCGGGCGCGTACCGAACCCTCGACCACCGGGGAAACGATTTCCAGGTGCGAGGGGTTGAACGCCAGGGCCAGGTGGACTTCGCCGCCGGTGGTCATGACGTTGGAGGAGAAGCCCTGGTGGTACTTCACGTCACCCGAGCCCAGCTCGACCAGTTTCTTGCCTTCGAACTCGTCGAAGAGGTCGCGCGGGTTCTTGCCCAGGGTGTTGACCAGGACGTTCAGGCGGCCACGGTGGGCCATGCCGATGACGATTTCCTTCACGCCGTAGGAGCCGGAGCGCTGGATGATCTCGTCGACCATCGGAATCAGGCTCTCGCCGCCTTCCAGGCCGAAACGCTTGGTGCCCGGGTACTTGGTGCCCAGGTACTTTTCCAGGCCTTCGGCAGCGGTCAGGCGCTCGAGCAGGTGGGAGCGGGCGTCGGCGGAGTAGGTCGGACGACCACGCACGCTTTCCAGGCGCTGGGCGAACCAGTGGCGCTGTTCGGAATCGACGATGTGCATGAACTCGGCGCCGATGGTGCTGCAGTAGGTCTGCTTCAGCGCATCGATGATTTCACGCAGGGTCGCCTCTTCCTTGCCGATGTAGAGCTCACCGGTACGGAAGGTGGTGTCGAGGTCTGCAGCAGTGAGCCCGTAGTGTTCGAGCGACAGATCGGAGGGCGCGGTACGCACCCAGAGACCCAGCGGATCGAGCGACGCAGCCTGATGCCCACGCAGACGGTATGCCAGGATCAGACGCAGGACTTCGACCTGTTTCTTCTCGTGCTCGGTGCTTACGCTGCCAGCGGAAACCGGCGCAGCGCGGCGCTGGTTCTTGGCCAGGAGTACGAAATGATCACGGATAGAGGAATGCGAGACGTCTGGGGCAGGATTGCCGTCGGCGGGGAGCTTCTGGAAGTACGTGCGCCACTCTTCTGGCACAGCGTTCGGGTCGTGCAGGTAGAGCTCGTAGAGCTCTTCGACGTAGGCAGCGTTTCCACCGGATAGATGGGCACTGTTCCACATCCGCTGCATTACGCTTTCGTGCATGCTTGGTCACCCTCGGTAAGGGGACTCCACCTGTGGAATCTCTGGCGCGAAGTCATACACAGCGACTTCAAGCCACCGATTCCCGCAGATAGTCCGGGTACCAGCCCGGATGCCCCTGCTGGTCATATATACGTTTTCAAAACAGGACCCCCGCTTTGTGGGCTTGGGTCCTAGGGACTGTACCGCCGGACAATGTTCCGGCGGCACAGGTGTCGCTCTTGCAATGACCTCTGGGCGCAAGGCCCTCGGATCAAGTGCCGCTTTGCAGCAGCATGTTACGGATGTGACCGATTGCCTTGGTGGGGTTCAGACCCTTCGGGCAGACGTTCACGCAGTTCATGATCCCGCGGCAGCGGAAGACGCTGAACGGGTCATCCATGCTCGCCAGGCGAGCCTGGGTTTCGGTGTCACGGCTGTCGGCCAGGAAGCGATAGGCCTGCAGCAGCGCGGCGGGGCCCAGGAACTTGTCCGGGTTCCACCAGAACGACGGGCAGGAGGTCGAGCAGCAGGCGCACAGAATGCACTCGTACAGACCGTCCAGCTTCTCGCGCTCTTCCGGGGTTTGCAGACGTTCGATGGCCGGGGCTGCATATTTGTTCTGCAGGAACGGCTTCACGCTCTCGTACTGCTTGTAGAAGATGCGCATGTCGACGACCAGGTCACGGATGACCGGCAGGCCCGGCAGCGGACGCAGGACCAGCTTGCCACCCTTCAGGCCGGCGGCCGACAGGGGGGTGATGCAGGCCAGGCCGTTCTTGCCGTTGATGTTCATACCGTCGGAACCGCACACGCCTTCACGGCAGGAACGACGGTAGGAGAAGCCCTCGTCCTGTTCCTTGATCAGCGCCAGTACGTCCAGGACCATGATGTCCTTGCCGTCGGTATCGACCTGGAAGTCCTGCATGTACGGTGCAGCGTCCTTCTCAGGGTTGTAGCGGTAAACACTTACTTGCAACATGGCGGGCACCCTTAGTAAGTACGAACCTTGGGTTCGAATGCCGGAACGGTTTTCGGCGCGAAGTTGACGGCACGCTTGGCAACGCGTTTCTCACCCGGGAAGTACAGGGTGTGGCACAGCCAGTTCTCGTCGTCGCGCTCCTCGAAGTCTTCACGGGCATGCGCGCCGCGGGACTCTTTGCGGGCTTCGGCCGCAATCGCAGTGGCTTCGGCCACTTCGAGGAGGTTCTGCAGTTCCAGCGCTTCGATACGCGCCGTGTTGAATGCCTGGCTCTTGTCGTTGATCTTGACGGTAGCGATACGCTCACGCAGATCAGCCAGCTGAGCGATACCTTTCTGCATGTACTCGCCGGTACGGAACACACCGAAGTAGTTCTGCATGCAGGATTGCAGCTCGCGCTTGAGCGGAGCGACTTCTTCGCCGCTGGTACGCTCGTTCACGCCGTTCAGGCGATTGAAAGCGGATTCCAGGTCGGACTCGGAAGCACCGCGGTGCTCGATGCCCTCTTTCAGGGCCTTTTCCAGGTGCAGGCCGGTGGCACGACCGAACACGACCAGGTCGAGCAGCGAGTTGCCGCCCAGGCGGTTGGCGCCGTGTACCGATACGCAAGCCACTTCGCCTACGGCGAACAAGCCTTCGACGATCTGCTCGTTGCCGTTGGCGTCCATGGTCAGGGCCTGGCCGTGGATGTTGGTGGCAACGCCGCCCATCATGTAGTGGCAGGTCGGGATGACCGGGATCGGCGCGACAACCGGGTCGACGTGGGCGAAGGTCTTGGACAGTTCGCAGATGCCGGGCAGGCGGCTGTGCAGGACTTCCTCGCCGAGGTGGTCGAGCTTCAGCAGCACGTGGTCCTTGTTCGGGCCCACGCCGTTGCCGGCGATCACTTCTTTAACCATGGAGCGGGCAACCACGTCGCGGCCGGCCAGGTCTTTCGCGTTCGGAGCGTAACGCTCCATGAAACGCTCGCCATGGGCGTTGATCAGGTAGCCGCCTTCACCGCGGCAGCCTTCGGTGACCAGTACACCGGCGCCGGCGATGCCGGTGGGGTGGAACTGCCACATCTCGATGTCCTGCACCGGCACGCCAGCGCGCAGGGCCATGCCGATGCCGTCACCGGTGTTGATCAGGGCGTTGGTGGTGGAGGCGTAGATACGGCCGGCACCGCCAGTGGCCAGGACCACGGCCTTGGAGCGGATATAAACGGTGTCGCCGGTTTCGATGTCGATGGCGATGACGCCAACCACATGACCGTCCTGGTTCTTCACCAGGTCAACGGCGTACCACTCATTAAGGAAGGAAGTACCGCTCTTCAGGTTGGCCTGATAGAGGGTATGCAGCAGGGCGTGACCGGTACGGTCAGCCGCGGCGCAGGTACGGGCAGCCTGGCCACCCTTGCCGAAGTCCTTGGACTGGCCACCGAACGGACGCTGGTAGATGCGGCCCTGCTCGGTACGGGAGAACGGCAGGCCCATGTGTTCCAGTTCGAACACGGCTTCCGGGCCGACGGAGCACATGTATTCGATGGCGTCCTGGTCACCGATGTAGTCGGAGCCCTTGACGGTGTCGTACATGTGCCAGCGCCAATCGTCGTTCGGGTCGGCCGAAGCGATGGCGCAGGTGATGCCGCCCTGGGCGGATACGGTGTGCGAACGGGTCGGGAAGACCTTGGTCACCACGGCAGTCTTGTGACCGCCCTGGGCCAGTTGCAGCGCAGCGCGCATGCCGGCGCCGCCACCACCAACGATGATGGCGTCGAAGGAAAGAGTACGAATGCTAGCCATGGATCAGTTACCCCAGAGAATCTGCACACCCCAGACGAAGAATGCGAACATGGCCATGCCGCATACCGCCTGGACGAGGAAACGCACGACGGTCGCGGCTTTGCCGAGGGCCATCGGAGTCAGGTAGTCGGTAGTGATGGTCCACATGCCGACCCAGGCGTGCACGCTCAGGGCAACCAGCGTCAACAGGCTGAAGATCTTCATCAGGCTGTGGGAGAACAGACCATGCCACTCGGCATACGAAATGCCCGGGTGTGCGATCAGGTAACCCAGCAGGAACAGT
Source organism: Pseudomonas sp. Pseusp97 (assembly GCF_047304025.1). Classification (NCBI taxonomy): domain Bacteria; kingdom Pseudomonadati; phylum Pseudomonadota; class Gammaproteobacteria; order Pseudomonadales; family Pseudomonadaceae; genus Pseudomonas; species Pseudomonas sp. Pseusp97. Next base: position 13,719 of record NZ_JBGLYK010000131.1, read on the forward strand.
ACATAAGCCGCGAGAACGACCGCGGAAACGCGTTGAGCCATCCAGTCATAGAGGCCGGAACGCGAGAAGTTTGTGACGTTAGTTACCATACCCATACCCCCGCCAGAACGATCAGCACCACTGCGACAGCGATGACGATTTTCGAACCACGCTTACCGCCTTCCAGCGTTTCGCCGACGCCTGCATCCATGATGAGGTGACGAATACCGGCTACCAGGTGGTACAGCAGCGCAGACAGCAGGCCCCAGATCACAAGCTTGGCCAACGGATGGGCCAGACACGCCTTCACCTGCTCGAAGCTTTCTTCCGAAGCGAGGGAACGATCCAGTGCGAACAGCAGCACTGCGATGCCCACGAACAGAATGACGCCAGAGATACGGTGGAGAATGGACGTGTAAGCAGTGACAGGGAGTTGGATGGTCCTTAGGTCTAGGTTTACGGGTCGTTTGCTATTCACGGCTTTTTTCACACTGAGAGCCCTTATATGAAGCAGGGCTAGTTGTCGGGAGGTGCACTTGTCAGGTACCCATCACCTTCGGGAGTGACAACCACCGATGAAGCGAGGCCGGACGGCCCTTGGCGGCTGGTCGCCGAGTATAGACAGTTAGGCCCCTAATGACAACGGAAAGACCTTCACCTAAGGACTAATTGCCGCACCCCCCGAAAAGGCGTAAACAGGCAATTTTTTTCGCCAAAACAGAGGCTTGGAGGAGCCGATCGTGTCCGATTGTGCAAATTGACATTCGGATTTATCTCTCTATAGTGGTGCGGGCCCTGCGTGGGGGGTCGTACAGATGATTTCAAGCATAAATAGGAGGCCATCATGGCTGACAAAAAAGCGCAGTTGATCATCGAGGGCGCTGCCCCCGTCGAACTGCCTGTCCTCTCCGGCACGCTGGGTCCCGATGTCGTCGACGTGCGGGGCCTGACCTCCACGGGCCACTTCACTTTCGACCCCGGCTTCATGTCCACCGCCTCCTGCGAGTCGAAGATCACCTATATCGATGGTGACAAGGGCGTACTGCTGCACCGCGGCTACCCCATCGAACAGCTCGCCGAGAAGTCCGACTACCTGGAAACCTGCTACCTGCTGCTCAACGGCGAGCTTCCGACTGCCGAGCAGAAGGAAAAGTTCGTCGGCACCATCAAGAACCACACCATGGTTCACGAGCAGCTGAAGACCTTCTTCAACGGCTTCCGCCGCGACGCGCACCCGATGGCCGTGATGTGCGGCGTGATCGGTGCCCTCTCCGCCTTCTATCACGACTCCCTGGACATCAATAATCCGAAGCACCGGGAAGTCTCGGCGCATCGCCTGATCGCCAAGATGCCGACCATCGCCGCCATGGTGTACAAGTACTCCAAGGGCGAGCCGATGATGTACCCGCGCAACGACCTGAACTATGCAGAAAACTTCCTGCATATGATGTTCAACACCCCTTGCGAGACCAAGCCGATCAGCCCCGTGCTGGCCAAGGCCATGGACCGCATCTTCATCCTGCACGCCGACCACGAGCAGAACGCCTCCACCTCCACCGTGCGCCTGGCGGGCTCCTCGGGCGCCAACCCGTTCGCCTGTATCGCCTCGGGCATCGCCGCCCTGTGGGGACCGGCTCACGGCGGTGCGAACGAAGCCGTTCTGCGCATGCTGGACGAGATCGGTGACGTGTCGAACATCGAGAAGTTCGTGGCCAAGGCCAAGGACAAGAACGATCCGTTCAAGCTGATGGGCTTCGGCCACCGCGTGTACAAGAACTTCGACCCGCGCGCCAAGGTCATGAAGCAGACCTGCGACGAGGTTCTCCAGGAGCTGGGCATCAACGACCCGCAACTGGAACTGGCCATGAAGCTGGAAGAAATCGCCCGCCACGATCCCTACTTCGTGGAGCGCAACCTCTACCCGAACGTGGACTTCTACTCCGGCATCATCCTCAAGGCCATCGGCATTCCGACCAGCATGTTCACCGTGATCTTCGCCCTGGCACGTACCGTGGGCTGGATCTCGCACTGGCAGGAAATGCTCTCCGGCCCGTACAAGATCGGCCGCCCGCGCCAGCTGTACACCGGCAGCGCGCAGCGCGACTTCGTGGACCTCAAGGCCCGCTAAGCGCTACGGCGAAAGAAAGGCCGCCTTCGGGCGGCCTTTTTCATTGCCTTGCCCTCTGTAGGAGCGGGGGGGGGGGGGGGGGGGGTTTTAAGGGGGTGGGGGGGGGGGGGGGGTGGGGGGGAGCGCGGGGCGAGGCGGAGGGGCGCCCCG